>JBEEMZ010000007.1:0-39415 GCA_041192405.1 Bacteroidota bacterium
AATCTATTGCGGATAAACCGTTGCCGCAAGGTATTACGGCAAGTTTGCGCCCGTATCAACAATCTGGTTATAATTGGTTAAACTTTTTGGAGGAATTTAAGTGGGGCGGTATTTTGGCGGATGATATGGGTTTGGGCAAAACGCTACAAGCGATTTCGTTCCTTCAACATCAAGCCGAAACCAAACCAGACCGTCAAAATTTAGTGATTGTGCCGAAATCATTGGTGTTCAACTGGCAAAGTGAATGTGCGAAATTTGCACCGAATTTGAAAATTTTGATTTATTACGGACAGCAAAGAAGCAAATTATTAGAACTTTTTAAAACAAAAAATGTTATTGTTAGTACGTATGGCGCGGTGCGTTCAGACATTGATGAGTTGATAAAGATAAAATTTAATTATATCGTTCTCGATGAGTCTCAGGCAATTAAGAATCCTGACGCGCTGATGAGCAAGGCGGTTAAATTATTACAATCGGATAATCGTTTCACGCTTACAGGTACGCCGATTGAAAACAATACGTTTGATTTGTATTCTCAAATGGATTTTTTGAATCCTGGAATGTTGGGCAATATGGAATTTTTTAAACGAGAGTTTGCCAATAAAATTGACCGTGATAAGGATGTTGGGGCAATGGAACAGTTGAGAAAATTAGTTTATCCGTTCATTTTGCGGCGTACAAAAGAGGAAGTTGCTAAAGAATTGCCGCCAAAATCGGAATCCGTGATTTTTTGCGAGATGGATAAACAGCAACGCCGCGTATATGATGCGTTCCGCGACAAGTATCGGGATGCGATTATGAATCGGATTGATTCGGATGGTATGCAAAATGCTGCTATGTATATTCTCGAGGGTTTGATGAAGTTACGTCAAATTTGTGATTCGCCCGCGATTTTGAATGAGGCGGAAAGTTATGCGAATACATCTGCGAAATTGGATGAATTGATTCCGCGCATTAGTGAAGATTCGGGGCGACATAAGATTTTAGTTTTTTCTCAATTTTTGGAAATGTTGAATCTTATCCAAAAAGAATTGACAAAATTGCATATTCCATACGAATATTTGGATGGGCAAACGACAGATAGGATGGAACGCGTGAATCGTTTTCAAAATAATGAGGATTGTCGGGTGTTTTTGATGAGTTTGAAAGCGGGCGGCGTTGGTTTGAATTTGACGGCGGCGGATTATGTTTATATTGTGGATCCTTGGTGGAATCCCGCAGTGGAGGCGCAGGCGATTGACCGTGCACATCGGATTGGGCAGGAACGACCTGTTTTTGCGTATCGGATGATTTGTAAAAATACGATTGAGGAGAAAATTTTGGAGTTGCAGGATAAAAAACGGGCTTTGGCGCAAGATTTAATTCATGTGGAGACGGGTTTTGTGAAGGGGTTGAAGCGCGAGGATGTGATTTCTTTGTTTAGTTGAACACATAGGGACATAGGGAACATCATTTTTTTAACATATAGGTATATAGCTCATATAACGTTGATTTTTAATTGTTTGTAATAAATTTAAGATAGATACAACAAAAATTTGGTTTACATCCGACCATCATTTTGGTCATAAAAATATCATTGAATTCTCTAAGCGTCCTTTCAAATCGGTGGACGAAATGAATGAAGTGATGATTCAACGTTGGAATGAAAAAGTTGCGCCTGATGATGAAGTCTATCATTTAGGCGATGTTGCATTGAAGTCTGCGGGCAGTTTAAAGAAATTATTGGAGCGTTTGAATGGAAAAATTTACCTCATCGCGGGCAATCATGAAAGTGCTGCGTTAGGATGTTCGGAACGATTTGAATGGATTAAAGATTATTTTGAGCTCACTTTGCCCGACGCAGACGCACCTCGCGGGCAACAACTTATGGTATTATTTCATTATGCGATGCGGGTTTGGCACGCGGGTCATTATGGCACATGGCATTTGTATGGGCATTCGCATGGCAATTTGCCCGATGATGAAACATCGCTTTCGTTTGATGTGGGCGTTGATTGCCATGATTTTTATCCATTGTCGTATCAAGATGTTAAAAATATCATGGCGAAGAAAAAATGGAAACCGCCATTTGAACCCAGAAATAGATAAAATAGCGTTATTTAAAAAATAATTTTGTAAATCTTTCAAAAAGAATCTATCTTTGCGGCGCAATCCAAATGGAAGGCTGTCCGAGTGGTCTATGGAGCACGCCTGGAAAGTGTGTATACTTCAAAAGGGTATCAAGAGTTCGAATCTCTTGCCTTCCGCAACATTTAGATTTGAATTCAGTAAGAAAGGAATCAAGGGCGTAATGTCCATGATTCCTTTCTTTTATTTGAAACCAAATTCAAATACGTAACTTATTGAGGCATACCGTTTTGCACCCAACAATTCAATGTTTTAATATCGGCATCCGACATTTTACTGCCGCCTTTTGGCATCGCATCATAACCACTTAGGTGTTGAATGCTACCCCGAAAATTATCTTTGGCGCAATTGATTTTGGACTGTCCATACGAACTAAAATCCAAACCATCCGCAGGATTTGTTGCAGTATGACACCCAGAAGTGGCGCATTTGCCATCCAACAATACTTTTACATTCGCAGTGTAGGTTGGTGCAACACCCGTACAATCTACGGTTGCAATGGCATCTTTTTTACAAGACAATGCCATGACCGTTACCAAAACGGCAAATACAATACTTACTTTTTTCATAAAATTAGAACTGATTTTAAAAACTGATTTTGTTACCTACACGCAAATTTCCGCTAAACGGTTGCTTTCCAACGCTAAAATAGGTTGTTGAGCGTTGGCTTTTGGAGCATCGGATGCTAAATCCGTTTGTTTGGGTTGAGATTTTGCCCATTTTTCGGCTTGCGTGATGGATGGAACGGTGACATTGATAAACGCACCTTTATTTTTCTTGAAAATATGAAACATAAATTGTTTGATTTTTGACTATTGGAAATGCAAAAGTACAAAAAAATCTTCGTTTGAAAAAAAATATTTTAAAAAGAGGCGGTTTGGAAAAGTTTCTTACTTTTGTATTGTAGTTCCAAAATGATTGAAAGTCATTCTTTTGAAATCGTGTGATCGTAAATTCATAAGATTTTGTAGTTTTGCATTGGTTAGTTGGTTCGTTGATTCGTTCCTTGGTTCGTTTATTCGTTAAATAATTGATAATCAATTGTTTAACGAATAAACGAACCAACGAATCAACGCCTTAAAATAGGTTGGACACAACAGTTTAAAAAAAAATCATGTCCTTTTTCAAATTTGGGAAAACAGCGACTGACAAGCTCTCTGATGAAGACATTGTAGAGCGTGTCCTCAAAAACGGCGACCGACAAGGGTTGGAGCAGCTGTATGACCGCTATTCTGGCAAGATTTTCCATAAGTGTTTGAGTCTCATCAAAGACCGCGAAGCTGCCAAAGATTGTACGCATGATATTATGGTAAAAGTGTTTATGAACCTTTCCAATTTCAAAGGCAAATCAGCCTTTTCACTGTGGGTTCATTCGATTACATATAACTATTGTATGGACTATCTTCACAAACAGAAGCGCATCGAATATAATGATTATTCAGAAGCCGCTTATGAAAATTTGGCAAATGATGATGAAGGATTAGAATTAAAAATATTGCAAGATGTGCAATTGACGCAATTAGAACGCGTTTTTGACCTCTTGAATCCCGATGAACGCATGCTCCTCATGATGCGGTATCAAGACGGGATGAGCGTAAAACATATTGCTGAAACATTGCATGTCGGCGAGTCTGCCATCAAAATGCGCCTCAAACGGAGTCGAGACCGATTAGCAGAATTACTGGGCAAAAAATAAATAGAACTGAAATGTCTAAACCAATCAGAAATCAATTAGAAGATTTGTTTCAAGCGATGAGTGCGCAGCACGAAGAGCGCGAAGCCTTACAAATGCCCGATAAACTGAAAGATGCGGTATTTAGTACATTGGATGCAACGAGTTTGCTCGCTGATATAGTAGATTTATTTACAGTGAAAATGATTCAGTGTCAATCAGAAGTGATAGATGCGATACCTGATTCGGCATACGGCAGTACGGCTGCCGAAAAACAAAAATTATTTGATTTTATTTTAAATCATCGCAAGTAATGATGAATCAGCCATTTCCGCTTTGGAAATTTTTGAAATAGGATGCGTCTGATTGGAAGGATAAAAAGGATCTTTTTAGTTAAAATAGGTGCTTTTCAACTGAAAAATTCCTTAAAATCCTTGAAATCAGAAGCATCCTATTTCAAGCATTTTCCAAAGCGGAAATGGCTAATGATGAATGATGAATTTTATAATTATTTGATAATCAATATTTTGTATCATTCATCATTCGCTCAACCATAATTAACAGCTTAATAGAAATCATAATGGATGCTTTTCAAACTTTTACAAATGCGTTCCACATTTTTGGGGAAAAATTTATGCAAACCATACCAGGCATTCTGAGTGCTATCATTGTTTTGGTGATAGCATGGTTGTTTGCGAGTTTGGTTTCGAGTGGTTTTGAGCGAATTTTGCGTACCGTCAAATTCGATACATTGGCTGAACGATTCAAAATTACGGATTTTTTGCGTCAATCGGGCATTCTCAGTTCGCCGAGTGCGATTATTGGGCGGTGCATTTATTGGATTTTCGTGCTGTTGTTCATTGCTTCTGTTGCGGAGGCGTTGCAATGGACGGTCGTTTCGTATGAGATTACTAAATTATTGGGTTATATTCCAAATTTTGTTTCGGCGATTACTTTTTTTGTGATTGGGGTTTATCTGGCATCGTTTGTACGCGACTTGGTGCGCGGCGCGACAGGTTCGCTTGGGATTAGCACGGGACGCATTATAAGTAGTTCTATCTATTACTTGTTGTTTATCATTGTTGTATTGACTTCGTTGCAACAAGGCGGGATTGATACGGGCATTATTTCGTCGAATTTATTGATTATCATGGGGGCGATTATGGCGGCGGCGGCGATTTCATATGGGTTTGCGAGTCGGGAAGTGTTGTCAAACATATTAGCAGGATTTTTCAATCGTCGCAATTTTAACAAAGGAATGATTATTGAAATTGATGGTGTTCGCGGCATTATCGTAGAAATGAGTAATATATCTGTCACCATTCAAATCAATGAAACGGAGAAAATGGTGATTCCTTCACATGATTTGATGACGAGTCGAGTGAAAATTATTAAAAACTAATGATGAATGAATGAATGATGAATGATAAATATTCATCATTCATCATTCATCATTCATCATTCATTATTACAAACATGCAATATATCAGTTATTTATTTTTTCGTGGAGTCGTCTTTTTATTCCGATTTCTACCATTTCCAATCATTTATAGATTATCAGATGGCTTAACATTTTTACTCAATTACGTCGTTCGATACCGTAAAACCTTAGTTTGGAACAATTTAAAACGCTCTTTTCCAACCAAAACCGATGCTGAATTAAAACATATTGTTTATGAACAATATCGCAATTTTTCAGACATTTTGTTTGAAAGTTTCAAAGGATTCAGCATGGATATTGAAACGATGAAAGCGCGTTACGTTTTTTTAGAACCCGAATTATTGAATAATGATACCACAATGGGCGGCAGTTCCATCTTGATGGCGAGTCATTATAGCAATTGGGAATGGGGCGTGATTTGCATGAGCAGTTATTACAGCAGAATAATTCTTGGTTTTTATAAGCCTATCAAAAATAAATATATTGATAATTTCGTAAAAGCCAAACGAGCTTCTGAGCGCATGCAATTAGTGAGCATCGCAGAGACGAAAGCGGTATTTGAAAATTATAAAGGAAAAGCCTGTGCTTATGCGTTAGTTGCCGACCAAAATCCGTCCTCACCGAATTCGCATTGGATAAAATTTTTGAATCAAGACACCGTTTGTTTGCATGGTGGCGACAAATATGCACGTCAAACGGGTTATCCAGTGTTTTTTTTAGATATGAAGCGTGTCAAACGCGGTCATTACACGGTTGGCACGGAGTATTTGGTTAAAAATCCATTGGAATGTGTGGAAGGTGAGATTACTCAAAAATTCATGTCGCGTTTGGAAAACAAATTGATTGAAAATCCAAATGATTGGCTTTGGACGCATAATCGTTGGAAGCACAAAAAAAAATAATAACTCAGTAGGGCTTCCAAGCGAATATTATATTTTTTTTAATATTTTTGTTTATCCGACTTGGAATCCTTTCTAAGTGAGCGCGTTTTGGGCGGATTCTGTTGAAACAATACATTTAATAACTGTTGTTTGAAAAGAGCATCTTCCGCTAATAAATTCAAAATATATTGTTTAAAAACAATTGGATTATTTAATTCTCCTATAATCGTGGTCATTTTTCAATTGTTAAAATGGTGAATCAATGTTCAAATGTACTTATTTTTTGTAAAAGTGCAAAATAGGACACGAATTACACGAATTTTCACGAATCGCATCTTGATTTGTGAAAATTCGTAAAATTACAAACAATAGATAATATGATAGATTTTTCTCTTTCTGACGAACAAAAATTCTTAATCGAAGCGGTGCGCACCTTCATTAAAACCGAACTCGCTCCACACGAACAAGCCATTGAAGATACAGGCGTTCTCGAGCCTGAAATCGCAGCTCAAATCCACGCAAAATCCAAAGAATTGGGTTTTTACGCCATGAACATTCCCGAAAAATTCGGTGGCGGCGGACTGAGTGCCGTTGACACGATGCTGGTCGAAGAACAATTTGGGCATACAACCGACATTTTGATACGTCGCGCCTTCGGCAACGTATATGAAGTTTTGTTAGCATGTCAAGGTGTTCAAATTGAACGATGGTTAGAGCCGACCGTTCGCGGCGAACGAGTGGGTTCAATTGCGATTACGGAAACGGGTGCAGGTTCAGACGCAGGTGGCATTCGCACCCGCGCCGAAAAACAACCAAATGGTACTTGGCGATTAACGGGTAGTAAAGTTTTCATTAGTGACGGTACGGTGTCGGATTTCTTCATTGTATCGGCGGTGACAGATGTGCAAAATAAAGGTATATCCCTTTTTTTAATGGATAAAGGATTGAAAGGCTTTGAGTTAGGCAAAGACCAATTGATGATGGGTTTGCGCGGCACGTCGCATTTGGAAATGTTTTTTGACAATGTTGAGTTAGATGCCGATTGTTTATTGGGCGTGGAAGGCAAAGGTTTGAAGATGGCGTTGGATGTTTTGGGGCGTGTTCGGTTGGCACAAGTGGGTGCGCGAGCCGTCGGAAAAGCAACGCATGTGATGACGTTGATGGCGGATTATGCCAATCAAAGGCAACAATTTGGCAAACCAATTGGCACATTTCAATTGGTGCAACAAATGTTAGCGGATAGCGTGATTGAAATTAATGCAGCGCGATTACTCGTTTTACACGCGGCTTGGTTGATTGACACGGGGCAAACCGAACAAGCACGCAATTGGATTGCAATGGTGAAGGTGAATGCGGCTGAAATGTTGGGGCGCGTGGTAGATAGGGCGGTTCAAGTATTTGGGGGCATGGGTTTCTGCAAAGAATTATCCATTGAAAAATATTATCGAGATGCGCGGATTTATCGCATTTTTGATGGCACGTCGGAGATTCATCGAACCGTTTTAGCGCGAAATGTTTTAAAACAAGGAAGCAAAGTATATGATATTCTTTGAATGATACCCATCAAAAATCGTAGAGACAGGTCGTGACCTGTCTTATTTAAATTTTAAATAAAATTATTTATAAATCATTGATAATTAAAGAATTGTAAACAATTTTAAACAAGACATGTCTTGATTTTTAAACAAGACAGGTCTCGATTTTTAAACAAGACAGGTCTCGATTTTTAAACAAGACAGGTCTCGATTTTTAAACAAGACAGGTCTCGACCTGTCTCTACGATTTTGTAATGAATATAGTACTTTCGATGAAAAAAATAGCATAATTCAATCATTATGGCGTTTAAAAGCATAATTTTTCAATCTTTGCGAAGTAAAATCAATATAAATCATTATGAAAATCTATATTCTGGGTGCGGGCGCATTGGGATGTGTTTTTGGCGGTGCGCTATTTTTGGCGGGGCAAGACGTTACATTATTGTGCCATACCCAAAAACAGGCAGACCTTATCAACAAAGACGGTCTTGAAATGCGTATTGGCGAAACCATTCAAAATGTGGCAGTGCCCGCCGCAAAAGCAGGTGACAAACTGCCAATTCCTGATTTGATACTCATTTTGGTCAAATCGCATCATACAAGTACTGCGCTTCAAAGTGTCGTATATAATATAGGTGTGAAAACGATTGTGGTGTCGCTTCAAAATGGCATGGGGCATGAAGATACGCTTGCGCAATTTGTCCCAAAACATCAAATCATCGGCGGTAAAACGTATCTTGGAGGCGTTCGGCTTGCGGCGAATCGCGTGATTGCGGGTTACAAAGGCAAATTAACGATTTTGGGCGAATTCAACGGTGAAAATTCGGAACGCGTTCAAAAAATAGCTCAATTATTCACACAAGCGGGTTTGGATACGCAAATCAGCACCAATATATATGGTACGATGTGGGACAAATTGTTTATCAATGTTGCGACGGGTGCGGTTTCTGCGATTTCGGGACTTTGTTATGGCGATTTGTACCAATCCAAAGCGTTAGAAGCGGTTGCAATCGGCGCGGTCAATGAAGCGATTGCCATTGCAAAAGCAAAAAATATTAAAATCACCGTTCCCGACGGCGCAACCGCTTGGAAAATGGCAAGTGCAGGATTGCCTTATGATTTTAAACCTTCGATGCTTCAAAGTTTGGAAAGCGGCAATCGGACTGAAATTGATTTTATCAATGGTTACGTGGTTCAAAAAGGCATTGAAATGGGGATTTCGACCCCATTTAATCAAACATTGGTGGCTTGTTTGAAAGGGATTGAGCAAAAAAAGTTCGATGTAAAGTAAAAATTCATCATTCATCATTACAACAAAATGACTCCAAAATCTTACGTAGAGCATGTTGCCATCTATGTCAAAGACATTCATTGGCATATTCGATTTTTTAAAGAAGTGTTGGGCATGGAGTGTCGTGAAATAGACGGTACGCCCGAAAATCCAAAGCAATATTGGACAATTGGCGGCATTCAATTCATGTCAAAACCAGATTTTGATGCGCCAGAAGGTCGTTTTGGACATTTGGGCATTTTTTGCGAAGATATGGAATTCGCCCTCGAAAAAGCAAAAGCATTTGGTGTTCGGGAGGATTACAGAGGGCGCAATTGGATTCATTTGCCCGACGGTTTGTTCCTCGAATTGATGCAGGCGAAAGGCAATGCCGTTGCAAAAGTGCAAGCGATTGACCCGCGCAAGGATGATGACCTCGTTGCCAAAATCCAAAAAGGCATGCCCAATGACCAAGATAAATATTGGGATGATATTCAAATCGGGGATGAATGTGTCAGTCCCGAAATGCAAGTCACATCTGAAATGATTATGACGTATGCTGACCTCACAGGTGATTTTACGCCCGTGCATACGGATGAGGCTTACGCCAAAACAACGCCTTTTGGGACGCGGGTGGCGCATGGCTTATTAGGGCTTTCGGTTGCGGACGGGCTGAAAACGAATTCCATTTTGCGGTTTGTGCCAGGAATGTCATTGGGTTGGGAGTGGAAATTTGTCGCGCCGCTTCAAATCAACGATACAGTTCGAGTTCGGTTTAAAGTCGGCGCAAAACGCTTGTCGAAAAGCCGTGAAGGTTGGGGCATTGTGATTTTGCCAACCGAATTAATCAATCAACATCATCAAATCGTGCAAAGTGGAGAACATCGTTTGTTGATACCACTTCGTTCTAACATTGCAAACGCATAGGTACATAGGGGACATAGGTTTTTGTGAATTCTATGTTGCCTATATACATATGTGCTTGCACAAATGATAAAAAATGCAACAAGACCTTCCATTAAAAGGCATGCGCGTCATAGATTACACGCATTTTTTAGCGGGCCCTTACGTTTCAAGATGTTTAGCGGCGTTAGGCGCGGAAGTCATCAAAATCGAGCGACCCAAAACAGGTGACGCAGCGCGTCAACACGCCTATTTCATCAACGGGCAATCTGGCTATTATTTGCAACAAAATATTGGCAAAAAAGGCGTTTGCCTCAATTTGAAAGACCCTCGCGCCAAAGATTTGATGCGTAAATTGATAGATAGCGCGGATATTTTGGTCGAGAATTATCGTCCTGGCACGTTGAAAAAGTTGGGATTTGGCTACGAAGAAGTGTCAAAAACGAATAAAGGCATTGTTTACTGCTCTATTTCCGCCTACGGACACACGGGACCCGATTCACCTCTACCAGGATTTGGGCTGATTGCGGAAGCAAAAAGTGGTATTATGGCAATGGTGGGTGTGCCAAACGAGACTCCGCCTTTATTGCGGATTGCGTTAGGCGATATGTACACGGGTTCGCATGGGGTTTCGGCGATATTGGCGGCGTTGCTGGGTCGCGTCAAATCGGGTCGGGGACAACATATTGATTTAGCTTTATATGATTGTCTGGTTTCGATGCACGAATACGCGGTGCAAACTTATACGCTTTCGGACGGCAAAGAAATCCCGTATCAAACGGGTCATGATATTCCGAGTTCGACGCTGCTTGGTGCGTTTTCTGCGAAAGATGGGCATTTAGTCATCGCGGCGCAAGTGGATGATGCGTGGAAACGATTTGCACAAGTTATTGGAAATCAAGCCTTTGCGAATGATACCCGTTTCCATAGCGCGGCAGGACGTAATCAACATCGTTTAGAAATCTTGCCAATCGTGAAAGCATGGGTCGCAGAACGAACGGTTGCAGCAGTTTTAAACATTTTGGATAAAGTGGATGTGCCCGCTGCCAAGATTCAAAATATTGCCGAAGTGCTTGCAGACCCGCAAATTCAAGCGCGAAATATGTTGGTTGAACAAAATCATCCGATTCTGGGCAAAATTAAATTACCCAATTTGCCGTTTAACTTCTCGGAATACACGATTGACCAAACACAAGCCGCGCCTTTGATGGGACAACATAATGTTGAAATTGCAACCGAATTAGGTTTCAGCGAAACGGAGATTGCGGCGATGCAGCAGGATGGTGTATTATATGCGGAAAAATTTTAAAATATAGCGGGTGTGTCACGTGTCGTGTAGAGACAAGGCAATGCCTTGTCTCTACGATAATTTGATACAATTAATTGATAATCAATGAAATAAATATGCAACAATACATTATTTATGCCAAAGACGGCACAGAAGACGGCGTATTCGAGCGTCGTTTAGCGGTTCGCAAACTTCATTTTGAAGGCGTACAGGTTTTAAAAGCCAATGGCAATTACGTTACAGGTGGCGCATTAGTGGACGATAACGGCAAAATGATAGGTTCTGCGGTGATTTTGCAATTTGAACATTATTCTGAATTACAAACATGGTTGGACAATGAACCTTATGCAAAATACAATGTTTGGAAAACGGTTGAAATGCACCAATTCGGTGTGCCACCTCCGAAATAACATTCAAAAAAAAGGTAGATTATGGAAATATCGCTCATCGGCAAACGCGCTTTTATTGGCGGCAGTTCGCAAGGCATTGGCTTTGCGGTTGCGGAACGCATGGCAGCATCTGGCGCAACCGTCACTTTAACGAGTCGTAATGAGGAAAAATTAAAAGCAGCTATTGCACAATTGCCGACTCCAGCTGGTCAAAAACACGATTATTGCGTCATCAATTTCGGGGATTTACGTCAATTGGAGGCAGTTTTGGCAACGTATCAAGCCAAAACGGTTGAAAATCCAGTTTCCATCCTTGTTTTGAACTCGGGCGGCCCGCCACCGACCACTGTTTTCAATGCAACGCCTGCGCAATTTCAAACGTATTTCAATGAAACCATCATGGCGAATCAAATGTTAGTGCAAGCGTTTGTACCTTTGATGCAACAATGCCAATTTGGTCGTATTATAACGGTATTGAGTTCGGTCATCAAACAGCCAAAATTGGAACTGGGCATTTCTAACACAATTCGAGCGGGTATTGCGAATTGGGCAAAGTCGCTTTCGATGGAATTGGCAAAAGATGGCATCACGGTCAACAATTTGTTGCCAGGATTCCTGCAAACGCAGCGTTTAAACCAATTAATTGATTTGCGGGCGCAACAAGGCAATGTTTCTCAGGAAAAAGTCATCTCGCAAATGTCGGCATCCATTCCTGCGGGGCGCATCGGCGCACCTGAAGATTTGGGCAATATGGCGGCATTTTTAGCATCGGACTTAGCGAGTTACGTCAATGGCGTAAATATTCCAATTGATGGCGGTTATTTAAGCACCCTGTAATTTTATAAATAATTCATTATCAATCATTTATAAAATTCATTATTCCTTTAAACAATGAAAAAATTATTACAAACGCCGTCTCAAACGGTTGGTCCTTATTTCGCGTACAGCCTCACGCCTGAACAATACGGCTATGATTTAACTCAAATTTGCGATGGCAATATCGTGGCTGAAAACGTTGTTGGGGAACGTATTCAAATTATAGGTCAAGTATTAGATGGTGAAAATCAACCTATTGGAGATGCTTTAATTGAATTATGGCAATCGGACATTCAAAAAGTAGGTAGATTCGGCACAGGCACGGATAAGCAAAAACGGTTTATTTTCACCACCGTCAAACCCAAATCAGTGGAAGGACAAGCACCTCATTTAACCGTCGTCGTGATGATGCGCGGACTCCTCGTACACGCCTACACGCGCCTGTACTTTTCGGACGAGGCTGCTGCAAATGCCAAAGACACCGTTTTGAACAGCGTTTCCGCCGACCGCCGCAATACTTTAATCGCTCGTTTAGAAAACAGAAATGGGCAAAAAGTATATGCTTTCGATATTCGGATGCAAGGCGCACAAGAGACAGCATTTTTTGATGTATAACGTTCCTATATTGGGGAAAACTTTTAGTGGTAGCAAAATTTGATTTTTTGCAAAGTGGTATTTTTCAATGTCTTAGTTCGTTAACATATTGATTATCAATATGTTAACGAACAAACCAACTCATTAAAATCATATTTAAACTTTAATTCATTCAATAATGAAACGACTCACTTTTGCACTGCTTTTTTGTTGGTGTCTGTTCATGCAGGTACGCTGCGACCGTTTTTACTACGAGGAATGGCTCACACCCGTTTACGCCGATTCCGTTGCCATTCATCAAATGGTTGTAGAATCGCCGCGCCCCTTAAAAAACACTGCCAAAATCTATTACAAAGATTCCACGATTTACATCATCGAAAAAGATTCGGGCATTCACGTCATTGATAATCGCATCCCTGCGAATCCGCTGCCGATTCGATTTATCAAATTAGCGGGTTGTGCGGATGTGGCGATGCAAGGCAATATCATGTATGCCGATAATTTCACTGATTTGGTCGTGATGAACCTCGCTAATCCCAATCAACCGACATTGGTGCGCCGCATCAAAGGCATGTATCCTGCGATGGCGGATGGAAAACCAGCTATTCGGTATCAGTCGAATTACCAATATTATCAATGTATAGACTCGACGAAAGGCAAAGTTGTCGGTTGGAATACAGGGATACGAGACACTACAAAATGTTATAAATCATTTTAAAACAACGGATTCACTTTTAAATTTAAAATAAAAACATGCGTAACTATTTATATTTCATTCTATTAGGAAGCTTGTTGAGTATTTGTTGGGCTTGCGCGAAAGATGCGGGCGTAACCACAACGAGCAACACAGGTAAAGGCGGTTCCCTCGCTCGTTTTGCAATCGTCGGCAACTATTTTTATGTGGTCAGCGATTACAGTATGAAAATTTACAATATATCAATACCTGATAATCCGCAATTTATAGCTAATGAATATGTAGGTTGGGGCATTGAGACAATGTTTGCTCATGGGAAAAACCTCTTTTTAGGTTCTTCAAATGGAGTCTATTTATACGAGATTCAGCCGAATGGCACGATAGTCCGAAAAAGTTATTACAGACATTTTCAATCCTGTGACCCTGTGGTTGCGGAAGGGCAATACGCTTATTCAACGATTCGGTCGGGTTGGGATTGTCGGATTCGGGACACGATTAACGAACTTCAAATCTTAAATGTGAGTGATATTGATGCGCCGCAATTGGTTTCCAAATTTAAAATGGATTTTCCGATAGGTTTAGGCGTTGATGGCGATCATTTATTTGTGTGCGATAAAGAAGGTTTGCGGATTTTAAATGTTGCGGATAAGCGAAATCCAACACAAATTCATTATATAAAAAACATTGATGCCGTGGATGTTATCGTTTTAGACAAACATTTACTCATTATTGGCGCGTCGAAATTAACACAATTAGATTATCGAGATATGGCTCACCCTAAAATTATTTCTACTTTGAATTTGAAATAGAAGCGTGTTAGCAGCGATGTTTCGGAAACCGTTAAATTTTTCCCTGCGGATTTCGCAGATTTTCGCAGAATGAAGGTTGAAACCTTAAAAAGCTGCGTAAATCTGCGAAAAAAATCGCTCCTTTTCTAAGGCGGAAATTGCTGTTGAAAACCTTCCAAACGGTCTATTTAATTGATTATCAATATTTTGGCTGCAAAATCAAACTGTTAATGTTTAAAACAAAATTTGGAGGTTCGGCAAAGAGACAATAGATTTGCGCCTGATTAATCATCATTACTTATAAATCAGACAACTATGAAAAATTATCTTTATAAAATTAGCATCCATACAAATTATTTTAAAACATTTTGTTATAAACAGGTGCGTACGGCGCATGAAAAGGCTGCAATTCAAGAAATTGTTGTAACTTTGCGACAATTGTATGCGCTGATGATACCGAACGTTTTTTAAACGAAAGGTTGAGTAATGATTGGACTGTCAACGATTTTTGGGAAACGATGGATACGCGTTTTTCATCCGAAGACGACTCCGTTATACAAGAATTGATTTGGGTTAGAGAAATTCAATTTGATTTAGAAACAATATGAAAGCATTTTCACAAAATATTATTTTGGGCGATTGCGCTGATGTGTTAAAAAATTTGGAAGATAATTCCATTGATTTAATCTTCACGTCGCCCCCTTACGCTGACCAAAGAAAAACAACTTATGGCGGTATCACGGCTGACAAATATGTTGAATGGTTTTTGCCCATTTCCAGTGAATTATTGCGTGTTTTGAATCCAAAAGGCACTTTTGTTTTGAACATTAAAGAAAAAGTGTCAAATGGCGAGCGTCATACGTATGTGATGGAAATGATTATTGCCATGCGGAAACAAGGTTGGCTTTGGACGGAAGAATTTATTTGGCATAAAAAAAATAGCTTCCCTGGAAAGTGGCCAAATCGGTTTCGGGACAGTTGGGAAAGGTTGTTGCAATTTAATAAGGCAAAAGATTTTAATATGTATCAAGATGAGGTGCGTATTCCGATTGGTGATTGGGCAAAAGATAGGTTAAAAAATTTGAGCGATACCGATAAAAAACGAGATAATGCCAAAAATGGAAGTGGTTTTGGCAAAAATGTTTCTAATTGGGTTGGCAAAGAGTTGGTTTATCCAACAAATGTGCTACATTTGGCAACAGAATGTCAAAATAAAAATCATAGTGCGGCATTTCCGAATGAATTGCCTGAATGGTTTATTAAACTTTTTACGAAAGAAGGCGATACCGTTTTAGACCCATTTGCGGGTTCTGGAACGACTTTATTGGTTGCTCAAAGAATGCAACGGCATTCGATTGGTATAGAAATTTTGCCAGAATATTATGAAATGATTTTAAAACAAAAAGAACAAATTCAAAGTATTCCGACGTTATTTTAACAAATTCAAACGATTAAATATTTTTAATTTATTGTGAATGAAGCATTTAGATTTAAAACAAATTGCTGAATATGTAGAAGCAAATGTGGGTACGTTCCATAAGAAACGGTTAGAAAGTTTAGAAAATTTAAAGTTGAAAGAGATTTTACAACGGAAGAACCCATATTTATTTAAAGCAAAAAACATTTTAACCGCACAAGATTTGGTTAAAAGCATTTTAGATGCATTTTTGCAATCGCAAGAAGAAACCATGTTTGGTGATTTCATTGAAGGCGTTGCGATTTTCGTTTGTAAACAAATTAATGATGCTAAAAAATCTACGGATTTGGTTGGTATTGATTTGGAATTTGAACGAGATGCTAATTATTATGTGATTGAAATTAAATCGGGGCCAAATTGGGGCAATAGTAGCCAGATTAAGAAAATGTTGGACAATTTTGCAGCAGCAAGGGCAAAATTAAAGGATAAAAATGTGGTTGCGATTAATGGCTGTTGTTATGGGCGCGATAACAAACCTCATAAAGATGAATATATAAAACTTTGTGGACAAAGGTTTTGGACATTTATTTCAGGTGATGAAAACCTTTATGCAAACATTATTGAACCGTTTGGTCATAAAGCGCATGAGAAAAATGAAACTTTTTCAGTCGCTTATGCCAAAATTATTAATCGGTTTACATTTGAGTTTGGAAAAGATTTTTGTGATGAAAGCGGTGAAATTGATTGGAAAAAATTAATTGTATTTAATTCTGGTATTTTAAAATGATTCAATTTTGGAATGATGATTATAACATCATCATTCCAAAATCCAAAAGCGGCAATCAAAATAAAAATTCGTATAATTCCGAAAAATGGATGCCTTCAAAATCACAATTTCTCTTACATTTGGGCGTTCAAACGCATCCATTGCGGTGCATTACAAATAAAATCAATCTATTATGACAACAAAATTAGCTCCTCCGCCCACTGATAGAGCGCAAATCGTGCGTAATAATGCCGATTTCACCTTGTTTTCGTGGTCGAAACAAGCGGGAAATGACCCTATTACGGTTTCTCATGCCAAAGGCGTGTATTTGTACGACGTGGATGGCATGAGATATTTAGATTTTTCATCAGGTTTGATGAACGTGAATATCGGTCATGGCAACCCGCGTATCGGCGAAGCGGTGTTGAAACAAATGAATAAAGTGAGTTATGTAACGCCAAGTTGTATAACCGAAGTGCGCGGTGAATTGGGCAAAAAATTGGCTGAAATTGCTCCAGGAAACCTCCAAAAGACGTTTTTCACAGTTTGCGGCGCGACTGCCATTGAAAATGCGATGAAATTAGCGCGACTTTACACGGGTCGGCATAAAATCATTGCCAAATATCGGGCTTTTCACGGCGCATCTTACGGCGCGATGACCGCAGGTGGCGACCCGCGAAAATTGTCAAGCGATTCGCAACAAATGCCAAATGTGATTCATGTGGAAGACCCGTATTGCTATCGCTGCCCTTTCGGACAAGAGCCGAGCAGTTGCAAGCGCGAATGTGTGCAACATGTGGAGCGCGTGATTCAGTTTGAAGGACCCGAAAATATTGCGGCGATTTTGATGGAGGGCGAATCGGGTTCGTCGGGCTGCATCAAATATCCTGCGGATTATTTGCCGAAAATCCGTCAAATTTGTGATAAATATGGTATTTTGTTGATTATTGATGAGGTCATGTCGGGTTTTGGGCGCACTGGAAAGTGGTTTGGTGTTGACAATTTCAACGTTGTGCCAGATATGATTGCGACAGCGAAAGGCATTACTTCGGGTTATTTGCCCTTGGGCGCGTTGATTGTGACCGATAAAATTGCGGCGGCGTTCGATGACAAACCATTGATGATTGGTTTGACGTATTCGGCGCATCCAGTTGCGTGTGCGGCGGGTTTGGAGACGCTTCATGTGTATGAAGAGGAGCATTTGATTGAAAATGCGGCTAAAATGGGTCAATATTTGGATAAACGCGTCGCTGAATTGATGAAAAAGCATCCTTCTATTGGCGATTGGCGCAATACGGGCTTGTTAGGCTGTTTGGAATTGGTCAAAAATCGGACGACTAAAGAACCGATGGCTCCTTTCAATGCGACGGTTGCGGAAATGGCGGTCATGAATCAAGTGGCGGCTTACCTTAAAAAAGCGGGGATGTACACGTTTGTGCGGTGGAATTATATTTTCATTGCGCCGCCTTTGTGCGTGACGCGGGAACAAATTGAGGAAGGTTTGGCAATGATTTCGGGCGCGTTGGCGATTGCAGATAAGCATTGTGTTTAACTGTTGAAAGCACATTTTTGCCATAAATTACTTCAATTTTTGCTATTATTGCTTGAATTTTTGACAAAAAATGCAATAATTAGTGTTTTACAAAAAAAAAAAAAAAAATTAAAATCAAATATTAAAATTATTAAAAAATACTTTATTATATTTGCAATCGTATTCTTAATTTTTAATTATTTTTCAATCATTCTTTACCAATGAAACAATTTGTTTTACTTTTAGTAGCTTTAATGACCTTTACCTTTATTCCAAAGGCAAGTTTCGCTATTGTGGGTACGCACAACACCGTTGCGATTACAGCAACTACCACAACTGCAACCGTCAAGACTAAAAAAATGTCAACCTTTTCCAAAGTCAAAACTTGGGCGATGTTGAAAGTAGCAAAGGCAGCAAGCAGCGGCAAAGATGGTGCTATTGCAGGTATTATTGCTCTTTTGTTGGGCGGTTTGGGCATTCACCGCGTGTATATGGGCAGTAGCCCCATCATGATTTTGTGGTATATCCTTACCTTAGGTGGACTTTTGGGAATATTGCCACTTATTGACATGATTCGTTTGTTTATGGGACACACCAGCCATTATGATGGCAACAATTCTTTGTTTGCAGCATTTGGTTAGGCATTTACGATTCCTAATATAATGATGGCGACGATAATAGATTTTGTCTATTATCGTCGCCATCATTGTTTTAATGATTAGTGAAACGATTTGTTTATTTCGTTACAACAAATTTCAACGTATCACTCGCCATCCCCGTAAAAATGCCTAAACCATTCGTCACATTCGTATAAGGAGTCGTCAAATTGATAGATGAAGTGCCATTATCTGCGTACAAAGACGCATATTCAACATTAATTCGGAATAAAATCAAATTATAATTGCCATAATACCGAAATAACTGTCCTTGTAAATCCGTATTATTGCCTTGAAACGGGGCTTGTCGGAAAAAACGGCGATTGCTTCCACCACCAAAACTGAAAATTAATTCAGGAACCTGATCGGTATTTTCCGCCACGACCAAATAATACGCATCAGGCACACTCTTCCAAGAGAGGAGAGCAGGGTCAGGAAAACTCGGTCTGCCATTATTCGGATTCACCGTCACCACAAAAGAGGTCGCTGAACATACAAAGTTATTGGTATGTGAAGGCACAAAAGTCGTTGCCGTAATCGTTTTGCCCGCGTAATCGAACCGAAGCGAGTACGTTGTATTGGAATCCACCTTTGTCGCGGACGTATAATGACCATTGCCTTGATCGGTCAAATGAATGGTTTTCGTATCCGATTTGATGTCAATAGACAAACCTTTAATGGATAAATCGGTAATTGTCGTATCCGAAAACGGGGCTTGTCGCGCAATGTAAATGTCAATCGGCTCATTCGCAACCAAATACGCTTCTACAACAGGTCTTGACGAAGGCGCAGGTAATGGATCACTGACTGCACAACTTGTTGATAATGAAAGGATTATAAATCCTAAAAGAATGATAAATATATTTTTCATTAGAATTTTTAATAATTTAAATAAATTCAAAACTACCGAAGCCGCCATGAAATATTGAGATTCGGCGTGATGCCCAAATAATTTACATTGGTTTCAATCAACTGATTGTTTTGAATTTCAAACTCTTTATACCAAACATTTTGTCTATCATACAGATTGAACAACGAAAAACCAATACTACGCGCACCGCCCGCACTCCCTTTCCAAGTGTAAGTCGCCGCAATGTCCAAACGATGATATGCAGGCAACCGATACGCATTTTTTTCGGAAATATTGATATAACTTTTCAACGAACCGTCCAAAAGGGTCAAATTATAACCACCTTCGGGCGCGGTGTAAGGTCTGCCACTTGCGTAAATCCAAGTTGCGGACAAATCCCATTTGCCCAATCGGTAAATTCCAACCGCTTTAAACTCATGCCGCACATCTTGATTCGCATAAAAAACCGTTTTATTCAAATCTGGAAAATTATAAGGCACTTCCCCCAACGAATACGCTAACCAACCATTTAATTGACCATATTTTTTTTGCAATAATATGTCAATGCCGCGAGCAACGCCCGTACCTTGATAAAACCGTTCTGAATAATTTGCCGTTTGGCGCGGATTGGAATTGATGCGCAATGAATATTCCGTCAAACCACTTAAATCTTTGCGATAGGCTTCTACATCAAACAACCATTTGGCACTTTCCCAATTTGCCCCAATAATATAATGTGTCGCGCTTGCCACAGGTAATTTATTTTCATCCGCCAAAACCCAGAAATCTCGACTGCCTTGAAAGACATCTTCCCGAATCACGCGTTTTGCAAATTGATTGTAAACGCCATAAGCCGCTTTCAACTTGACCGAAGGCAACAATTGATAAGTCAAGGAGGCACGCGGTTCGACATAACCTTTCGCCGTCGGTTGAAAATACGTGTACCGAACGCCAAGATTGCCTTCCAAATTTTTAAACAATTTGATTTTATCTTGCACAAAACCTGTTACAGTCGCGCCACTTGTGTTTCGGTCAATAATCGTTGAAGTATCATTTTGGGCATACGTATATTTGATACTATTTTGAGTAGCGGAAAGCCCAAATTCAATATTATTTTTGCTATTTGCCTTCCATTCAAAATCTAATTTGGCAGAAAAGTCTTTTAAATTATTATCTTCTAAAGTCCCTCGTTTGATATTAAGAATAGTGCCATCGGGTTGCGTAATGGTTCCAGTAGAAGAACGGTCGCGCAATGAATAATAATTGGAATATGAAACCAATGTATTCACGTAAAACGCTTGCGAAAAGCGTCGAGACCATTTCAAAGAACCGCCTAAATTGCCCCAATAAGTCAAATCAGACGTATTCAAATTGAAATTGCGAATGGCTGCGCCACCATTAAAATTGGTTTTTCGAGAATTATCCAAATTATCTGTTCCATTATACAGACTTAACGTAATAACATCTTTTGGTGTTGGTTTGTACGTAATTTTGCCATTCATATCGTAGAAATACGACGAAACACTCGTATTGAAACGATTGCCAAAACCGCCAGGCCCGCCGCCGCCAGGAGGAGTCGTCGCCGCTGTCCTCGTGCCACTATATTTTTTGAAAATCGCATCATACAAACTCGTCTGATACGACCGCCGAACGGCAAAAAGACCTGTCATTTTGTCACCTATCGGTGCTTCAATGAACGCATTTGCTGCCAAAAAACCTGCATCCAAACCAAGATTCAAATTTTTGCTATTGCCTTCTTTGCCTGTGATTTCGGCAACGGAACCAATTCTGCCACCAAATTTGGATTCAAAACCACCTTTATAAAGTTGCACATCTTTAATCGCATTCGGGTTGAACGCCGAGAAAAATCCAAATAAATGTTCCACATGATATACGTTAAAGCCATCATATAAAACCAGCGTTTGGTCAGGCGTACCGCCGCGCACGTATAAGCCTGATGAATTTTCATTTGCCGCCGAGACTCC
The DNA here is from genome assembly GCA_041192405.1 of Bacteroidota bacterium. GTDB lineage: Bacteria > Bacteroidota > Bacteroidia > Chitinophagales > Saprospiraceae > JAAFJT01. The sequence continues at coordinate 21,604 of JBEEMZ010000007.1, forward strand.
AGGCATCAATTGGAAAGCGCGCATAATATCTTTTTCGCCGACTGAAGGCAAAGCCGTGATTTTAGAAGGCGACAATTTCAACATCGAAGTTTTTTCGGAAGCGCGTAACAACTCTTCACGGTCTGCGCTGACGACAATTTCTTCCAAAATCGCATTTTCTTGTTCAAGTTCTATCAAAAAATCCTGTCCTTCCAATGCTTTAACCTTTTTGGGACTCAAATAAATTGTTTTAAGTTTGTAACCAATATACGAAACTTCCAACGTACACGTATCCGACGGCACTTTCATCAATGTAAAATAACCATCCACATTGGAGGTCGCGCCTTTGCTTTCTGCAACGATGACAATATTTACAAATGGCAACGGTTCACCTGATTTAGCATCTTTAACGATGCCTTTTAAATTAAAATTCTGCTGAACTGACTTACCTTGAAATTTTAATTTGTCAGCCGCTACTTTTGCCGCTTGAACTTTGCGCGGGTCATAGATGCTGAATTCGCCATCTTCGGTCATTGTGTATTTCAAAGGCGTTTCGCGGAGGCAGGTTTCGACCGCTTGCTCTGCGGTTGCGTTGTTGAAAAGGTACGTAACATAAAAATCTTTGATTTCAACGTCGTCGTAATTGATTTTAAAACCATATTTTGTTTTAAAAAATTCCAACGTATTTTTCAACGTTTGGTAATTGACGTATTCTTCTTTGATAATGATGGGTGATTTCCCTGTTTGCGCCTGAGCGAACAGCCCAAAATGGTAAAGAATACTCAGTAAAATGAGTTTTTTCATTCAAAAAATATTGTTTGATAGAGTGGTTGCAGCGTTAATTGACATAGCGTTGCTTGGAAAAATCGTTGCATTAGACTTATCGAAAGCATGATTGTTTAAGGGGACTTTACGAAAGTCCTTACGAAAGTCCTCTCAAATGGAAAACTTTCGTAAAGTCTCTTAAAAAAAGATGTAATATTACGACGCTTGGCGAAGATTGCAGCTAAATGAATTGTAAAATCTGCGTTACAAGATCTATTTGCGACTAATTTGACTCGAATTTGACGAATTTTCACAAATAATTAACTTAAAATTCGTGAAGATTCGTCAAATTCGTGTTAAGTTCGTAGCAAATAATGAAAATATGAAAAAAACAATCCTGCTTTGGCTCTTATTAGGGTGTTTTGGAATGCCCGTCTGGTCCCAATCTGACAGTTTGCTTTGGTATAATCAACCCGCAAATCATTTTGAAGAAGCCCTCGTTTTAGGGAATGGAACGCTTGGCGCAACCGTTTTTGGAGGTGTTTCGACCGATAAAATCTATCTGAATGATGCCACCTTATGGTCAGGTGAGCCAGTAAATCCTAATATGAATCCCACTGCAAATCAACACATTATGGCGATTCGGTCGGCTTTGAATCAAGAAGATTACGCTTTGGCGGATCAACTGAATAAAAAAATACAAGGTAAATTTTCAGAATCTTACGCGCCGCTTGGGACTTTGTATATTGATTTTGACAAAAGTGAAAACTATCAAAATTATTATCGAGAATTGGATATTAGCCAAGCAACTGCAAAAATCAATTATAATTTGAATAAAATTCAATATTCAAGAACATATTTTGTTTCACATCCAGATAAAATATGCGTCATTCACTTAAAAGCCAATCTTAAAGGTGCATTGAATTTCAAATTGAGGTTTAACAGTTTGCTCCAACATAAAACCGTCATTCAACCTAAAACATTGATAGCCAATGGTTTTACACCTGTTTTGGCGGAGCCGAATTATCGTAAGACTGACAATCCTGTTCAATTTGAAGCGGGGCGCGGTACTCGATTTACGACGATGGCAAAAATTAAAAATAGGGTTGATGGTACAATTGTTTTGACGGATAGTACGATTGGCGTTCAAAATGGAACGGAAGCCTTAATTTACGTTTCGATTGCGACGAGTTTTAATGGTTTTGATAAAAATCCTGCTACAAATGGTTTGAATAATGTCGAAATTGCAGAAAAACAGTTAAAAAAAGCCTTTAAAAAGTCATTTTTGGAGCTTCAAACCGCACATTTAAAGGATTATCAATCGTTTTTCAAGCGTGTTCAATTGGATTTGGGCAAAACCGCCGCACCGAATTTGCCGACCGACGAACGCCTAAAACGGTACAAAACGGGCAAAGAGGATAAAAAATTAGAAGTTTTGTATTTTCAATATGGTCGTTATTTGTTGATAAGCAGTTCGCGCACAAAAAATGTGCCTGCGAATTTGCAAGGGATTTGGAATCCGTACCTGCGCCCGCCTTGGAGCAGCAATTACACGACGAATATCAATGTGGAGGAGAATTATTGGCTCGCGGAAACGACGAATTTATCCGAAATGCACCAACCGTTATTGGGTTTCATCCAGAATTTAGCGAAGACAGGACGCGTTACAGCTAAAACATTTTATGGTGTGAACGGTTGGACGGTTGCGCATAATTCCGATATTTGGGCGATGACGAATCCAGTAGGTGATTTTGGAAAAGGAGACCCGAGTTGGGCGAATTGGAATATGGGCGGCGCGTGGTTATCAACGCATTTGTGGGAACATTATAGGTTCACGCAAGATAAAGATTTCTTGAAAAACGAAGCTTATCCGTTAATGGCAGGTGCGGCGCAATTTTGTTTGGAATGGTTAGTCGAAAATAAGGAAAAACAATATTTAATTACGTCCCCTTCGACTTCGCCCGAAAATATTTTCATTACGCCGACAGGTTATAAAGGCGCAACACTTTATGGCGCGACAGCCGATTTAGCGATAATTCGGGAATTATTTCAACAAACGATTCAAGCATCCACGATATTAAATTTGGATATTACATTTAGAACAAAATTAGAAAATGCATTATCTCGGTTATATCCATATCAAATTGGGAAAAAAGGCAATTTGCAAGAATGGTATCACGATTGGGACGATGAAGATTCTAAACATAGACATCAAACGCATTTATTTGGTTTGTATCCAGGACATCACATTTCGCCCGAACCAAAAACCTTAAATTTAGCGAATGCGTGTCGTAAAACATTGGAAATCAAGGGCGATGAAACCACAGGTTGGTCAAAAGGTTGGCGGATAAACTTGTGGGCGCGACTTTGGGATGGCAATCACGCCTATAAAATGATTCGGGAATTGTTAAATTATGTCGAACCTGACGCAATTCGAGCAAAAAATGTGCATGGCGGCGGCACTTATCCGAATCTTTTGGATGCACATCCGCCTTTTCAAATTGATGGCAATTTTGGTGGGACGGCGGCTTTTGCAGAAATGTTGGTTCAATCCTCTGAAAACGAGATTCGATTATTGCCTGCGTTACCCGATGCTTGGTCGGAAGGGCAGGTTAGCGGTTTGTGTGTGCGAGGCGGTTTTGAAATATTGTTGCAATGGGCGCATCATAAATTGATAAAAATCAATGTTTTATCTAAAACGGGGGGTAAAACAACTTTGATTTATGGCGATGTTGCCATAAATATAGATTTAGAAAAAGGCAAATCTATTGAAATGTTCTGGTAATCTTACAAACAATTGATAACCAATAAATTATGTTTTGGAAATCTTTAAGATTTCCGAAACATAGCTTTTTATTGGTTTTGACCATCGAATTATCAATGGCGCAGCCGCAACCCGATTTTTAGTTGCCGTAAAACGATTGTTGGAAGAACCATTTTTGATGCAAATGATGTAGTGTTCCTGTAAATGAGGTTTGTGCAAAAGAAAATTTTTCATCTCTCTGCCCCCTCTTGCGGCGCGACCTTTTCCACAAGCCTAATTTGTGGGAACAGGAGTTGGCAAATTTATTTGAATTAGGAACAAAGAAATTTCAAGAAATTAAGGACAAATCTCCTTAATTCCTTGAAATTCCTTTGTTCCTAATTCAAATATTACTTCACACGCAATCGCTGCCCTTCCACAATCACATTATCTGTTTTAGCATTCAAACGCTTCAATGTATCCACATCAATTCCATATTTGCGCGAAATGCCAAATAACGTTTCGCCATTACGCACTAAATGATAATTTATAGGTTGTTTGTGAACACCTTGTTCCAAATAATGTACTGTTGATGCTCCTTTTGGCTGCTGTTTGGACGGCACATAAGTTGTAACATTCGGTGCTATCACTTTTTTAACCGCATGCGCCGACACGGTCGCAGGCATTTTTGGTGGCTTAATCGGAGCCAATTTTCGATTCAAAGTTGGCTCTGTATAAATATAGTCGTGGTGATTTCCTATATTTTCTGAAATCATCACAGGCGCACCCACACGCATTGGCGGATCTGGAGCAGGAGCCGAAAAATGTGCGGGCGCAGGCGGCGCGGAAGCAGTCATATTATAATGTTGTGGGACAATTTCAGGCAATTCACCTGCTGGATGACTCTTATCAATCTCTGTGCGCGTGAAAATAGGGATATGATGTTCTGAAAATTCGCCACTATTCAAAATTAAATGATGTTTGGATGCTCGTTCCGCAGTGGTTTGGCTACCCTGTGCGTTTTCTGGTTTGGGTGTTGCATCCGCTTCACGTAACATAATGCGTTCACCCACAGCAAGTTGTGAGCCGATTGCAAATTCATTTCTTTTATATAAGTCTCTTAAACGAATGCCGTACATTTGAGCGATTTTGTGCATATTTTCACCCGCTTTCACTTGATGATACGACACTGTTTTATCATAAATAGAATTTTTCTTCGCTTGTAAATAAATAGGTGCGCCTACTTCAATAGGTAAATCGGTTTCGACACCTTCTAAATCATTGTATTGCAATAACTTAGCTAATTTAATATTATATTTTCCTGCAATTTGTTCAAGCGTTTGATTGGGGGCTGCATAAATCAATTTAACGCGATTATTATGTACAAAACCCGTTTTAAAATACGCTTCTTCCGCCCGTAGATCCTCTTGCGAAAGATTGTCGAAGCGCGTCAATTTATAATCTTCAATCAAGTGAACTAATTGAGTAGAATAGCCTTTTTGTTGCGGGTGCAACGATTGTTCAATGCCATAAGCCCAGGCTTGATAATCATTTTTAGGCAATTTGAATAGAAATCCAAACCGATTTGCTTGGTTATAGTGGCTCAAATAATCGGCAAAATCTTTAAAGGATGCTTCGGCTGAACGATAATTGCGGAAACAGGAAGTGATTAAATTGCCATTTGAATCGTATTCATCCGCAATCACATTATAAGTTTCACCCATCCAATCATTGCCACATTTGAGGGCAAAATGATTGTTTCCACGCAAAACTAAATGATTTTTACCTGCATTACTCTCTAAAATCGCTTGTGATAACAAGATACTTGCAGGAATTCCTGCATTTTGAGCTTGTTGCACCGCGCTTTTTTGGTATTGCTGAACATACGGCAATATATCATCTGCTGATTGAGCCATTGTCGAATTACAGAACAGCAGCAACGCCGTCATTGATAAGAACGGAAATTGGTGTAAATTCATAGTACGGATATTCTTTATGTTTGTTGATAGTGACTACAAAGGTAAGGGTATTCTTTGAATTTGTAAAGAGGTCAAGGGATGTTTTTTTGTTATTTTTTTTTGAAATATATAAATTTACCGCTTGTTTTTAAAATTTTCTGAATTTATTCAAATAAAAAAACGTTATTTCTGCTGTTGAACCAAATTTTAATGCTACATTTGGCAAATTTTTAAAATTAAAAAAAATGCTTATGGGAACCACTGCAACTGGCAAAGCCATCACTATTCGAGAAACATTTAGTCGCACGACCACTGTTTCTATTGATATTCAATCGAATTTGGCGATTATCTGGGATTTATTGACCGATGCGGAAGATTATCCGAATTGGAATACAACGGTTATTTCGATTGAAGGCGATATTCAATTGGGGCGCACGATTGCATTGAAATCTACGCTTGACCCGAAACGTACCTTTAAATTGAAAGTCAAAACGTTTGACCAATATGCAGTTTTGGCTTGGGGCGACGGGCAAGGAACGCGCACTTATACGCTCGAACCTATTGATTCTCAAACAGTTAGGGTTACAATGAGTGAGAAAATTGGTGGTTGGATGTTTCCGTTTTATGCGAAACATATTCCGCCTTTTGATACTTCGTTTGAACAATTTTCTGCCGATTTGAAAAAAGCAGCAGAAAAGAAAACGATTCAATAAATCCGTTTTTTTGGTTATCCGTTTTTGTCATTCCGTAGGAAACCTGCGGAATGACAAAAGTTCCTTGAATTACAAGATACATTTTTCATACAAATTATTTAAAGAGTGCGGCATTTGTTTTTCGCCGACTTTCTTAAATCCATGTTTTTCGTAATAAGCACACAGCACAGGATTGGAAGCATTGCAATCCAACCGAAATCGAAAAATATCATTTTCAATCAAATGATGTTCTAATTGAGCCAGAATTTTACTGCCAATTTGCTGTCCTGCAAACTGTTTTTCTACCACGAAGGAGTGCACATAACGCGCTGTTACAGGTTGTTTTCCCCAATATAATTCGTCTTCAACGAGCAATCGAAACATTGCAACCAATTGATTATCAATATTTTCTACAAAATAGAATTCTTGATTGGCAAAGCCTTCCCTAATCCAATTTAATTGTATTTCAGTCGGATTGAGCCAAAATGCCCATTGATTGACTTGCTTTTTTTGCAACATTTGGGCAGCTTGTTTCAGCAGTTGGATGGCTGTTGCGAATTCGGTTTCACGCGCTTTTCTGAAAAATAATTCCATGAATGATCGTTTTAAATCTTTAATTTTGATGTGGGTTCAAAGGTAAATCAAAAATTGACTTATTGAAATATAAAGTGCGTTGTTAAGGAGTTTTTTTAAATTAAAAATAATTATTCAATGATATTAAATACACAAAATAGTTATAATCATAATAAAAATGTTTCCATTTGAATGATTTTTAGCTCAAAAAAAGGATTCTCAATCGAATTCTTTCCTAATTTTGCGGCTTTAAATCATTCAAACCGTTCCAACAAAATTTCACTCCTCTTTTTTCACAATTATTTGTATTTTTGATGCGAGAAGGCTATCTGTGCAAATATGGAGGCAAGAATAAAAAACCATTTTATATTTAAATTGTTAAGTTATTTATGGATTATCAATTTTTAGAAGACTTTAAAAAACTTTCAGTCGCCTGTCCTCCCAAACATTATAAACCTAAAAAAATGACGGTTTATAGATGGGTTTTTGATGATATAGAGGCTGAACAAAATTTTATACCTGTATTTTACACCAATCCCAAAAAATATTTTGGCAAAACCGATATAGAAAAGTGTAGAGGTTTAGCATTATCTCTTTTTGCGACGCAAGCAGACGCGGAAGAACGATTTTACGACCTTCAAGATGGCATGGGGCGCAAAGCGTATAAAGTATTGGGGACGCATATTGCCACTGGAGATATTGACGAGCAAGATGGTGTGAATGAAGAACCCAATGCGAGTGGGCATTTCAATCATCATCCTGTTAAAGGGCATCAGTACGAAAAACGGTTTAATATTATTTCAAAACTTTAAAATATGGAGCATATCAAAGGTATTCAAATAGCGGATTTAGGCTTTAAGTTGACAAGACAAGGAGATTTGCTTTATCATGAAGGTCCATTATTGTCCCATTTTAGGAATGAGGACAATCAGGATCACTATTTGTACAAATGGAGTGATTGCAATGATATTGCACATCGTTGGCTCGTTTTTAAAGTCTCCACAGAAAATTTAAAGCTTTTTTTTGAAACAAAATGTACATTATTGCAACTCATTCAAAACAATCCATTTGTTTATTTTTTGGATTTGGATGGTGAGCAACATCAAACGAATTTAATTTTAACTTCAACGGATAAGATTCCAAGTGATTATTTGCCTTCGGAAAAGTCGTTTTTTAAGCCAAAACAATCTGAAAAATATGCTTTTGAATTAAAAGATGCCCTTTTTTCGGCAATTGTGCAGGCAAAAGCACCCGAAAATTTAGAAACGCCTTTGATTCAACTCAATGAATTGATCCAAAAACAAAATGACTTAATCTCCAAACAAAATGAGTTGATTATGCTGTTTTTTAAATCGTATCCTTCACTTTGCACACGATAATTCGCCATTTTTTTTAAAAAATGGCGAACGATTCTCTTTTTTTGATAAAAATAAGCTACATTTGCCCTAAGACTAAAAAATGTATAACGAAAAAGACTTTATTCAAGCAATATTTACTTCGTTCAAGAAGTATAAGGAATTTGGTGCCCGAAGCACAGAAAAACTTAAACCGATTCATAAATTTTTGGCAGAGACCTTGCAAGATATATTCGAAAGTGAATATGTTTTACATTATTTGGGGAATGAAACCAAAGAAATGACGGTAGAAGGGAAATATTATCCCAAAAATATTGATATGACGATCACCAAAAATAATAAACCCATTTTGTGTGTTGGATTGAAATTTGTCACGTCCAATTTTAAGCAAAATGCCAACAATTATTTTGAAAATATGATGGGTGAAACGGCGAATATCCAAGCTAATCAAGGTCTACCTTATGCTCATGTAATCATATTGAGATATGAAACGCCTTATTACAAAAAAGATAGCTCTATTGGCAAAATTGAAATTATCAACGAAAAAGACTTATCCAAATATTTGAAATTGGTTTTTGATACCAAACAAGCTCATAAACCTTTTGCAATTGGTATTTTGCTGATTGACATTGATGAAACAACTGCTATTGTTAAAACGATAAATCCTGAACAAATTTTGAACAAACCGTTTGCTGAATTGTTTGAAAGTAAATTATCAATGCGTAACTTATTTGCTGAAATTGAAGATTTTAAAAAGTATCTTTTAACAGTCGAAACAATTGAAAATCAATAATATATGGCATCATTAGCAAAAACATACGAGTCTCAAAAGCTGTTAGGGCAAATTTATACGCCTCTTTTTATCGTTGAAAAAATACTCAACGAAATTAATTTTAGTACGCCTTCATTGCTTGGGAAAACAATATTAGATCCAGCCTGTGGCGATGGACGATTTTTAGAAGAAATCGCTCATCGCATTATAAAATTTTCACCAATTGATGAATTGCAAAACAATCTATTGTGCATTTACGGTTGGGATATTGATCCAGAAGCGATTCGATTATGTATTGAAAATTTAAATAATCTAATTGCGCCATACGATATTTCAGTTGATTGGAACGTTAAAATTTGTAATTCTATAAAAAAATTGCCTAAAAATGATATTTTCAACCTTTCTGCATCGGAGCCATTTGATTTTATAGTTGGTAATCCTCCTTACATTCGGATACAGCATTTAGATGAGGAAAATCGTAAATTTATTCAACAAAATTATTCCTTTTGTCAAAGTGGTTCTACAGATATTTATATCGCTTTTTATGAATTATGTTATCACCTCCTTTCAGATACGGGTAGTTGTGGATTGATTACACCAAATACTTTTTTTTATACTGAAACAGGAAAAGGGTTACGCGATTTCTTGGTAAAGACAAAAGGTATTAAACAAATATCAAATTATGCAGATATTCAAGTGTTTGATAATGCCACTACATACAGTGCAATATTGATTTTTGATAAAAAAAAGCGTGACCAATTTTTGTTTCAACAAGCGTATAGTAAATTAGATTTTTTGAGCCGTGAAATAACCTTAACTGAAATTCAACAACAAAAATTTTGGCAACTTTCAATTGAAAAAACAGATGCTACCGATGGTGTTAAATTAAAGGATATTTGCAGAATTCATGTTGGAATTACGACACTTTGTGATAAAGCCTATATTTTTTCAATTGAACCAATGGACGAAAAGTATGTTTGGGCGCACACAAAATTGCGCGGAAAAGTGAAAATAGAGCGAGATCTCTTAAAACCAATTGTAAAAGGTTCTACTTTAAAAAGTAGTCAAGACAAAATAAAAGAATACGTTTTATTTCCTTATCAAAAAAATAATGGTAAACATCAGATTATTTCAGAAAAAATATTGAAAGAATATTCATTTGCTTATGATTATTTACTTTCAGTTAAAGAAGAGTTGGATAAACGCGATAATGGACAAAAAAATGCTGTTGCTTGGTATGCTTTTGGTAGAAGTCAAGGGCTTAATACCAGTTTTGGTCACAAAATTATTTTTTCACCTATGAATGCTAAACCTAATTTTATTTTTTATAAAAACGAAGAATGCACGTTTTATTCTGGATATTGTATCAAATATGATGGCAATACAGAATTATTGCTTCAAGAGTTAAATTCACAAAGATTAGCTGATTTTATATCTGTTTCATGTAGAGATTTTCGAGGAGGCTGGAAAGCATACAATAAAAAAACATTAGAACAATTCACTGTGCCGTTTAAAATGTGAGCAAAAATTTTTTTTTCACAAAAACAACCATTTTTTTTTGGTCATATCAAATGGAAAGATTACCTTTGCGCTTCGTTTTTCGGAAACCGCATTTAGATGGTAAATCACCCAAATTTTCGTGGTTTTGACGGTGCTTCTCCACCTGAAACTGCAATAAGCTTCCCTTAAATTTGGGAATGAAGACCCATTGAAATGATTTAATCAAATCCGAATCAATTACATCTCGCATGGCTAAAGAAGTATCTATTTACATTAAACTCCAGGTCAAAGGTGGCAAAGCGAATCCTGCACCACCGATTGGTCCCGCTTTAGGTTCTAAAGGGGTTAATATTATGGAGTTCTGTAAGCGTTTCAATGCTGCTACGCAGGATAGGATGGATAAAGTTTTACCCGTCATTATCGCTGTTTATACTGATAAATCGTTCGATTTTGTTATCAAAACCCCGCCTGCTGCTATGCAATTATTGGAAGCGGCGAAAGGTAAAAAAGGTTCGGCTCAACCGAATCGGAACAAAATTGGCTCGGTGACTTGGGAGCAGGTTCAAGCAATTGCAGAAAATAAAATGCCCGATTTAAACTGTTTCTCTATCGAAGCCGCTATGAAAATGGTCGCTGGTACAGCACGCAGTATGGGTATCACTATCACAGGTGACGCGCCTTGGGCAACAAAAGCGGCGTAAAAACCGTGTTAGGGAGTTCTGAACGCGTGTTTGGAACGTTATTACCTCATTTTTAAAATTTAAATTACAATGGCAAAAGTTCCTAAAAAGAGAGCCGCCGTCAACAAAAAGTTTGATAATAACAAACTTCATACGTTGTTGGATGCTTTTTCGGTGGTCAAAGACGTGAATACCACGAAATTTGATTCATCCGTGGATTTGCACGTCCGTTTGGGCGTTGACCCGCGCAAAGCGGATCAAGCACTTCGGGGTACGGTTGTGTTACCTCACGGTGTCGGCAAAAGTAAAAAAGTATTAGTGCTTTGTTCGCCAGATAAGGTCGAAGAAGCGAAAGAAGCTGGAGCAGATTTCGTTGGTTTGGAAGAGTACATCGCTAAGATTCAAGGTGGTTGGACAGATGTGGATGTCGTGATTGCAACGCCAAACGTTATGAAAGATTTGGGTAAAATCGCACGGATTTTAGGTCCGAGAGGTTTGATGCCGAATCCCAAAACGGGAACTGTGACTGCGAATGTCGCTGCGACGATTAAAGAGGTCAAAAAAGGTAAAATTGCGTTTCGCGTAGATAAAACGGGTATCGTTCACGCGTCTATCGGTCGGATTTCTTTCGCGCCTGACAAATTGTTGGATAATGCCAACGAATTAGTCAATACCCTTTTGAAAATGAAGCCCTCAACCGCGAAAGGGACGTATGTTAGATCCGTCACGATAGCGAGTACGATGAGCCCAGGCATTAAGATTGATACTAAAACAATCAAGTAAAATGGATTTCGGATTGGGGATTTCGGATTTCGGAATGCGTTGATTCTGAATGCTTTATGAAATTTTGAAGTGTCACAATCTAAATTTTAAACTCGTTCAACAAATGACTAAAGATCAAAAAGCGGTCGCGTTGGAAGATTTGAAAGCCAAGTTGCAAGAATATCCATTCTTTTACTTGACTGACCCTTCTGCAATGCCCGTTAAGGTTACGAATAAATTACGTCGCAAGTGTCACGAATCTGGAGTCGAAATGCAGATGGTGAAAAATACTTTGTTGGCGAAAGTGATGCGCGATGCGCCTGCTGCGAAAGGTTATGCAGGTTTAATGGATTCGCTTCACGGTCCGACAGCTGTTTTGTATTGCAAAAATCAAAAATTGCCTGCAAAATTGTTGGAAGAATTCTATAAAGAATCAAATGGTGAGAAACCTGCTTTTAAAGCGGCTTATATTGATTCTTCTGTATTCAGTGGTGAGGGTGCGCTTGACATTTTGAAAAAATTGAAATCCCGCGAAGAACTCATCGGCGAAGTTATCGGATTGTTGCAATCGCCTGCTAAAAACGTTATTTCAGCGTTGCTTTCAGGTGGTGCTACGATTGCAGGTATTTTGAAAACGTTGGAAGAACGCGAAACAGCGGCTCCAGCAGAAATAGTAGAATAATATTTTCAAACTGTTTCCCAAGTAATTGATTCTAATGATAGTTACAATTGATAAAAAAATATCATTCATAATTCATCATTCATAATTCATCATTATTTAAATTAATTTTAATTCAAATTTTAAAATTCTATACAATGGCAGATATCAAAGGCTTAGGCGATCAATTGGTTAACTTGACTGTTAAAGAAGTTAACGAACTTGCAAATTATTTGAAAGATACTTATGGTATCGTTCCTGCGGCAGCAGCAGCAGCACCAGCAGCATCAGGTGGTGACGGCGGCGGAGCAGCTCCAGTCGTAGTTGAACAAACTGAATTCGACGTGATTTTAACTTCAGGCGGTGCGCAAAAATTGCAAGTTGTGAAAGAAGTTAAAAACTTATTGGGCTTAGGCTTGAAAGAAGCGAAAGATTTGGTGGACGGCGCACCAAAAGAATTGAAATCTAAAATCAGCAAGGCGGATGCAACGGCTTTGAAAGAAGCATTAGAGAAAGTTGGCGCGAGCGTTGAGGTGAAATAAGAGTTGTTTTTAGAAAACGTTGCTCATCAAGCCGTTGAACGAGGACTCGTTCGCTGCTTACGCGCAATAAGGCTTAGGCGTTTGCGTTTGCAATTGCCTAAGCCTATCGTTGTCTAAGTGTTATTTTTGAATTAGGAACGAAGGAATGGAAAGGAAGGTAAGGACGTAAATAATTCATTATCAATGATTTATAATAAATTAAATTATTAAAATGAAGATTCGATAATACCGAATGGAGGGTTTTAAAACCCTCCATTCGGTGTATTGAAGTACGTTCTTTAAAAATGAAAGGTTCGATAATACCGAATGGAGGGTTTTAAAACCCTCCATTCGGTGTATTCAAATTTTTAAATCCTTGATTCCTTTCGATTCCTTCATTCCTAATTCAAATAAAAAAAAGAATTAAAGTATTAAAATATTCGTTTTATACAATATTTGGCGTGATTTTTAATAGTGTAAAAACTTTTAATAATCATTACGGGGAAGGTTCAAACGGGTACTATGCAGATTTTAAAAATACCCAAATCGTAACGACATCTAACCCCGATGCTAAACCGTTTTGTAATGATGAATTATGAATGATGAATGATGAATTTATAGAAAATCCATTTGTTATGAATAATGAATCAACGTTCTTGAAGATTTTAAGCAGAGATTTAAGTGCTAAACATAGTGAAAGAGTGAGAATCGTATGAAATAACCATTTTTAATTCGCAAATTATGAATCTTATATTTTGCAAATTCATCATTTATCATTCATCATTCATCATTCTACAGAAGCGTAAATTTCATACTTAACGATTGAAAATCAATCCACACATATATACATGGCAGTAGGTAACGTTCTGATGCCGGAATTAGACCGCGTTAATTTCGGCAAAATTAAACTCTCTGACCAACAGCCGGATTTGCTGGAAATTCAGTTGAAATCGTTTCACGAGTTCTTCCAATTGGAGACTACGCCTGAAAACCGTACCAATGAAGGGCTTTTCAAATGTTTCCAAGAGAATTTCCCAATTGCGGATGCCCGCAACATTTTCGCATTGGAATTTTTGGATTACTTTGTGGACCCGCCGCGCTACTCAATTGAGGAGTGTATGCATCGGGGCTTGACGTATTCCGTTCCGTTGAAGGCGAAATTGCGGCTTAGTTGCAACGATGAAGAGCATGTTGATTTTGAAACCATGGTGCAAGATGTGTTTCTCGGCAACATCCCGTATATGACTCCTAAAGGTACGTTTGTTATAAACGGTGCGGAAAGGGTCATTGTTTCGCAATTGCACAGGTCTCCAGGCGTGTTTTTTGGACAAAGTTTCCACCCGAATGGCACTAAAATTTACTCCGCAAGGGTAATCCCGTTCAAAGGGGCTTGGATGGAATTTGCGACCGATATTAATAATGTGATGTATGCGTACATCGACCGTAAGAAAAAATTCCCTGTAACAACGCTTTTACGTGCTATCAATTTCGATACCGATAAAGCAATTTTAGATTTGTTTGGGTTGGCGGAAGAAATTCCTGCAACGCCTGACAGACTTAGAGCTGCGGTCGGTCGGAAATTGGGTGCGCGGGTTTTGCGCTCGTGGACGGAGGATTTTGTGGATGAAGATACTGGTGAGGTGGTCACAATTGAACGGAATGACATTATCTTGGAACGGGACATCGTTTTGGATTCGGATAATGTTGAAATGATTTTGGAAAGTGGCATTGATAATGTCATCCTACAACGCGAAGATGTGGATGAAGATTATTCAATTATTTACAATACGTTGCAAAAAGACCCGTCGAGTTCGGAAACGGAGGCGGTAAGTTACATTTACAAGCAGTTGCGCGGTACCGAACCGCCTGATGAAGATACCGCACGCGGGATTATTGATAAATTATTCTTTTCCGATAAGCGGTACAATCTCGGTGAAGTGGGTCGTTACAAAATCAACAGAAAGTTGAAAGTTGATATTGAAATGACAACACTTGTTTTGACAAAAGAAGATATTACGGCGATTGTGAAATATTTGGTCAGTTTGATGAACAGTAAAGCGGAGATTGATGATATTGACCATTTGAGTAATAGACGTGTACGGAGTGTTGGGGAGCAGTTGTATGCACAATTCGGGGTTGGTCTTGCGCGGATGTCGCGCACGATTCGGGAACGGATGAATGTGCGCGACAATGAAGTTTTCACGCCGATTGATTTGATTAATGCGCGGACGTTGAGTTCGGTGATTAACTCGTTTTTTGGAACGAGTCAGTTGTCGCAATTCCTTGACCAGACGAATCCGTTGAGCGAAATCACGCATAAAAGACGGATTTCGGCACTCGGACCAGGTGGTTTGAGTCGTGAACGGGCTGGTTTTGAGGTTCGTGACGTGCATTATTCGCATTACGGTCGCCTTTGTACGATTGAAACACCTGAAGGTCCGAATATTGGTTTGATTTCGACGCTTTGCGTTCACGCCAAAATCAATAAAATGGGCTTCCTTGAAACGCCTTATCGCAAGGTGACGAATGGACAGGTCATGGATAAAATTGAATTCATGTCGGCGGAAGGTGAGGATTATATTAAGGTTGCGCAAGCGAATTCGCCTTTGAATAAAGATGGTTTTTTCGACAGCGACAGAATTAAATGTCGTGAACATGGTGATTTCCCTGTTTTGACTCCCGAAGAAGTCGAATATATGGACGTTGCGCCGAATCAAATTGTTGGGGTTTCGGCTTCGATGATTCCGTTTTTGGAGAATGATGATGCGAACCGTGCTTTGATGGGTTCAAACATGCAGCGTCAAGCGGTTCCTTTGTTGAAACCTGCTGCGCCGATTGTTGGGACGGGATTGGAAGGAAAAGTAGCGCGAGATTCACGGATGTTGTTCAATGCGGAAGGTGATGGCGTGGTTGAATATGTGGATTCTACGGAAATCGTAATTCGTTACGACAGGACGGAAGAAGATCAATTAGTGTCTTTCGAGGACAATCGCAAGACGTATAAATTGACCAAATTCTTGCGTACCAACCAAGAAACATGTATCAATTTGAAACCAATTGTTCGGAAAAGCGACCGTGTTGTAAAAGGACAAATTTTATGCGACGGTTATGCGACGGATAAAGGTGAATTGGCTTTGGGGCAGAACTTGAAAGTGGCATTCATGCCGTGGAAAGGTTACAACTTTGAAGATGCGATTGTGATTTCAGAGCGTATTGTGCAACAAGACGTTTTCACATCCTTACATATTGAACATTTTGAATTAGATGTACGCGATACAAAATTGGGTGAAGAAGAACTTACACAAGATATTCCGAATGTAAGTGAAGATGCAACCAAAGATTTGGATGAAAATGGTATTGTGCGAATTGGTGCGTGGATTAATGAAGGTGATATTTTGATTGGCAAAATCACGCCGAAAGGTGAAACCGACCCGACTCCTGAAGAGAAACTCTTACGAGCAATCTTTGGTGACAAAGCGGGCGATGTGAAAGATGCGTCGTTGAAAGCACCTCCAGGTACACAAGGCATTATCATTGATAAACAATTGTTTGCGCGGGCGAAAAAAGATAAAACTCAGAAGCAAAAAGAAGAAGATATGTTGATTAAATTAGATAGTCAACATCAGATTGCGCTGAATGAGTTGAAGACGATATTAGTGGATAAGATGCAAGCATTGTTGAAAGAGCGTTCAAGTGATGGCGTGAAAACCATTTATGGCGACCCTTTGATTCCGAAAGGAACAAAATATACGTTGTCTTACTTGAAAGAATTAGATTATGCGATTACGGATTATGCGAATTGGACGAATGATAAACATATTAATAGTTTAGTTTCGCGGTTATTGCACAACTATTCGATTAAAGTGAATGAAGAAGTCGGTCGTTACAAGCGTGAAAAGTTTAATATCAGCATCGGGGATGAACTTCCAGCAGGTGTCTTGAAATTGGCGAAAGTGTATTTGGCGAAGAAGCGTAAGTTGAAAGTGGGTGATAAATTAGCAGGTCGCCATGGTAATAAAGGTATCGTTAGCCGTATTGTGCGGGTGGAAGATATGCCGTTTTTGCCAGATGGGTCTGCGGTGGACATCGTTTTGAACCCGCTTGGTGTACCTTCGCGGATGAATTTGGGACAAATTTTTGAAACTGTTCTTGGTTGGGCGGGTGAGAAATTGGGTGTCAAGTTCGCAACGCCGATTTTTGATGGTGCCAAAAAAGAAGAAATTTCGGATTGGGTTAAAAAAGCAGGTTTACCAGAATTGGGTCAAACGTACTTGCAAGATGGTGAAACAGGTGACCGTTTCCATCAACAAGCGACGGTTGGTTTGATTTATATGTTAAAATTGTCGCACATGGTGGATGACAAACTCCATGCTCGTTCTATCGGACCTTACTCGTTGATTACGCAGCAGCCACTCGGTGGTAAAGCGCAATTTGGTGGTCAACGTTTTGGTGAGATGGAGGTTTGGGCATTGGAAGCTTATGGCGCGTCCAACATTTTGCAAGAATTATTGACGATTAAATCGGATGATATTGTAGGTCGTGCGAAGGCGTATGAGGCGATTGTGAAAGGTGATAATTTGCCTGAGCCAAATATTCCAGAATCGTTTAATGTATTAGTGCATGAGTTGCGCGGATTAGCGTTAGATGTGAAATTTGAATAGTATCGTTATAACGTCTATCCATTACCCACAGATTTGTCATTCCGTAGGAATCTTTTGTGGTTTGTTTTTGTCATTCCGCAGGAATCTTTTGAGGTTTGTTTTTGTCATTCCGTAGGAATCTTTTGAGGTTTGTTTTTGTCATTCCGTAGGAATCCTTTGTTTTGTGCGTTGGAGCGATTCCTACGGAATGACA
>JBEEMZ010000008.1:0-38583 GCA_041192405.1 Bacteroidota bacterium
ATCCGCGAGAATCTGCGGGAAAATCTGCGAAATCTGCGGGGAAAAATAGATTGATAATCAATTATTTACATATTAAATCTTTAACAACTCAGTAGTGTATGTTCCTATATATTTTAATTAAAATTTAGGGCAAGTCGTGCGCACTCGCTGGTACGTCGGCTGTGTGTAAATTAATGAAAGTTCATAGCCACCGCGATAATTCGTCGGGCGACTCAACGATGATGTATGCATATCGTAACTAAATCCAAAATTCCAACGCTCCATCTCCAATATCATAGACAATATCAGCGCATCGCCCAAAATGCTGGAAGCCGTTGTCGCAACAGGTTTAAAAGTCGCATCCTGTGACAAACCTGACCCAACGCCCCGCGACATCCGATAGCCTATCCCCGCTCGAATCGCCATTTCATACCAATCATGGTTCGTATAACGAAAATGGGCATTCATCTGAGTCGTAAATGATGGCCCCTGTTTCGTGAACATCAATGAGGGCAGCAAACTCAATTCCCGATTCAATGGCAATTCGCCGCCGCCGTGAACTGTCCACCGCCGATACAACCGTTCATCTTTGTTTTGCAAAAACGAAACATTTGGTTTCGTCAAATGATTCAGCGCACCCCCAATATAAAAACTTTTGTTATCCGCATACACCGCGTACCACATTAAACCCATATTGAAATCGCCAAATAGATTGGTTTTCGGCTCTGCTTCGCCCGATGGAAGCGACCCGTTTAACAATACCAATAAACTATCATATTGCCTATCAAACAAAAGGTTTCTAAAACTTAACGCATGTTGAGCCGCGCCAAACTGCCCACCTGCAATTAAAAATTGGTCACTACCGCCATATTTGCGTCCGCCGAGTTGCTTCATGTACGAGACGCTGACTAAACCACGGGTTTGTTGTAGGCGCGCACTGCCACCCATTTCGTCTTGCATCAAGTTCAGACCGACTGCCAAATAATCGTCTGCAATAAGGTTGAATTTCATGTCCGCGCCCGCATGAATCGTCCGAATCGGCACATCGGCGAAAATATTCGTCCATTGTTGCCGATAATTGGCATTGAAACGCCATGAACCTTTGAATACGCCTGTCATCGCAGGATTCAAATATTGCGGCGCAGCGTAATATTGCGATAAAATGGGGTCTTGAGCTTTTATCACGGTTGCCGCCGCACAACAGCATAAAATTAGGTAAAAGTAGCGGTTCATTATTTTTTATTTTTTGAATTGAGTTTTTGAATTAGGATTATTGGGTCTTTGATGTTGGAGTTGGGTTAATGGATGTACGGATTTCACGGATTTTCACAGGATTTAAATGGATATTAGAATCCAAATCCGTTTAAATCTCGTGAAAATCCGTGAAATCCGTACATCCATCAACCCAATCCCCTAAATCCTAATATCAAAACCATACAAGGTTATCGCAATAAGGTGAAATTGCCTTTAAATACATCTGTCGCGCCATCCAAATACTGCACTTCCATAAACCATACGAAAATACCCGTATTCATCGGTTCGCCGTGGAACGTTCCATCCCAGCCAAATGCTGGATTATTCGGTTTGAAATCCGCCGCCGAAAACACTAATTCGCCCCAACGGTCATAAATTTTAAACACTTTCACTTTCACACCTTCCCGCCCATGCACGTATAACACATCATTTACATTATCCGAATTCGGCGAAAAACCAGTCGGCACTACGACAAGACGCGGTTTTTCAACCGTCACCGTCAATTCGTCGGTCGCCAAACAACCCATTGTATCCTTCGCACTCACGTTGTATTTAATCGTAAATAGTGGTTTTGCCATCGGTGCAGGACAGATTTTGCACGATAACGTGCTGTCATAAGGTGCTTTCCATGTAAAGGTTACATTGCCACGAGCATTTTGCGCATCCGCCGATAACCGTGTACTATCGCCCAACGTAATCACTCTATCCCCACCCGCTTCAATCATGAATTTCGGTGGTGTCGGAACATTGACCACATTGAACCATTTACAATTATTGTTATCCACAATATACACATTATAATTGCCCGCTTTCAAACCAACTAATTGATTAATGCCGTTATAAATCACTTCATCCGTGCTGTACCGATACGGCGGCGTACCACCCGTCGCGTTCAACGTGATGCTGCCATCCAAATTGCCATAACATTTTACAGGTTTGACCACTTCCACTACTGAAACCCCATTGGGTTGCCTCAATTGTAACGAATCTATTAGTTTACAATCATTTAAATCTGTAATCGTTACCGCATACGTTCCTGCCCGAAGCCGTGTAATCGTCGCCGTTGAATCGCCATTTGACCAATGAATCTTATATTGAGGCGTGCCACCCACCAAATTTAACTGAATTGAACCTAACAAATCACCTACACATTGATTTGGCGTAATTCGATACGTATTAATCCGCAAACTGGAAGGTTGCGTTATCGTAATAACGGCTTCGCCTTGACAACCTGAAGTATCCGTTACCGTTACCTTATAACTGCCCGCCGCTAAATTCCGTGCGCGTTGCGTCAATTGACCCGCCGCCGCCGAATCCCATTTGTACGTAAATTGATTCGCACTCCCTGTTGCAAGCGCGTAGCCTTCTCCATTCGACAACCCAAAACACGATACATTTTTCACTTCAGTCGTCAATTGAATCCGACTTGGCGTAATCAAATCTACCGTGCTTGTGGATTGACAATTGGCAGCATCCGTCACCGTGACCGTGTAACTTCTATCGCCCGCCAAATTCGACGCATTTGCCGACACTTGCACAGGAACCGTATTCCACTGATAACTGTAAGCGTTTATCCCGCCTGCCCCAATGCCACCTTTAACAGAATCCAATCGAATAGAACCATTATTCACCCCAAAACAACGTGGATTCACTTTCGACAAGTAAACTTGTATGGAATCGTATGTTTTAATGTTGAATGAATCCACATTCATACAACCACGCGTATCTGTCACCGTCACATACTGCATGCCTGCCGCCAAACCTGTTGCATTTGCAGTAGCAGCGTTGTTGCTCCAACGATAATTGTAACCAGATGAACCACCTACCGCCGTCACAATCGCTTCACCTGTGTACGAACGATGACAACCTTTCATTGTCTGCCGAACCGACGATGTAACTGCCGTTAGCGGTTCTGTCACTGTCACCGCCGCCGTATCCAAACAGCCATTTGCATCCGTTACCGAAACCAAATAAGCTCCTGCACGAAGTCCATTTGCGATTGAATCCGTCGCAGCAGCACTATGCGCCCACACATAATGGTACGAAGGCACATTGCCCGACCGCCGTGTACCACCTGTCACAATCGGAAACGCTTGTCCATCCGAACCATTCCGACATTTCACCATGTTAAAACTGCCAGTCGCAATCAATTGGCTTGGTTGCGTTACGGTTGTTGTACCGATGCGTTGACAATTGTTCACGTCCGAAACCGTTACGGTATAATTGCCTGCTCGTAAACCAATCGCTATATTCGCCGTTTGTCCCGCAACGTCGCTCCAATTGTAGCGATAACCACCCGCACCCGCCGTTCCGCCTCGTGCCACAACGGTTGCAGTACCATTTGTTCCCGCAAAACAGTTGGTTTGTACCATCAAAATCGTGTCAATGACTAACGGTTGCGTTTCGCCCACTTGAACACTATCGCGTTTCACACAATTATTAGAATCTCTCGCCGTCATCAAATACCAACCCGAACGCAAACTATTAATCGTCGCCGTCGTGCCCGAAGCGACATTTTGCGCCGTCCATGCGTATTGATACGTGCCGCCCGTGCCGCCCGTCACAACAGCCGTTGCCGTTCCAGTCGCAGTTGAACTACATGCCGTCGGCGTACTCGTCAAGGTTGTCCTCAATGAATCTGGATTCGCTAAGGTAATCCGTTGCGTATCCCGACATAAACTCAAATCTTGTACAATCACTTGATGTACACCCGCACTCAAATTGCGAGCAATCGAATCCAAAATCGTATTATCCCACGTGTAACTCATTTGGCTTGATAAACCCGTTCCACCCGTTACTTGCACCCGTGCCGTCCCATCATTTCCATTATAACACGTTGGTTTTGAACCTGTTAGCGTTAAATTCAATTTTGTTTTTTGGGTCACATCGAAACTTGTATTCTCATTACAACCATGTGCATCCGTCACCGTCACCGTATAACGCGTTGCCCGAAGCGTGTCCGCAACGATACCCACATCGCCATTGCTCCAACGAATCGTAAACGGCGCAGTACCTCCTATAATATTCGCTCGTGCCGCGCCATTCGTGCCGCCAAAACAAGAAACTTCCGTTGTCGTCAAGCGCACTTGCAATGTATCTGGTTCTGGCACGAAGACGGAATCCGTTTTACTACAATTTTTATTATCCGTAACCGTAACATGATACCATTTGGTAATCAATGAATTAGCAGTATCTGTCATCGAAATTGTAGGTGTATTATCCCAAACGTATAAGTAAGGGCGCGTGCCACCTTGTGGGCGCACCCAAGCGCGTCCTGTATTCGCTGCCGCACAACGAACCGAATCGCGTCCCATCGTCGTCGTTAAAACAGTTGGTTCAAAAACACGTGCGGTATCTATTTTAGTACAATTATTTTGGTCTCCAATCGTCACAACATACGTACCTGCGCGAACCGAATCTAATATTGCTGCTGTATTTCGAGGGAGTGCGCCACCACCGATATCGCGCCAATTGTAAGTCATCGTCCCCGTACCACCACTTACCAAAGTCGTAATCATACCTGTATTCATCCCATTACACTTGACGGAATCCACTCTGAATGAATCTCGAATCGGCGCGGGTTGTGCCAAGTAGAAATACAACGAATCCCGACAACCTTCGGCATCAATGCCTAATGCAAAGTGATAACCCGCCGTAATCCCATTGAATAATGGATTTTGTCGTTGTACGAGTCCATCTATAAAATAGTCTGTCGGCTGTGAGGCATTGAATGAAGATAGATTAATCGTCGTGCCGCCGCCATAACACACTATCGGACGCGTCTGTAAACTGTCATACCGCAAATCGAAAATACACGATACGCCATAAACTTGTTGTCCCAAACCAATTGCAACACCACATGGATTCACAGGCGAAACAAGGGCGCGTACTTGAATCCGCACGGTATCATTCAACCGCAAGCCCGTCACGTCATGCCCTGGCAACAAGGGGCGCGTTGGCGTAACCCAACCTGCATTATTGACGTTTACTTCATAACCTGTTGCGCCCGCAATCGGATTCCACGAAAAAACAATGTACCCACGTCCCATACTATCCACCACCACCACAGGAGCCGATGTTTGTCGGTTCACATTCACATTCACGGTATCTTTATGTGTGCATCTGAAACTATCTACGGTGGTGACAATATATTGTGTATTCACGGTCGGATTCGCCGTCGGATTCGGACAGTCCGTACAGGAAAGTCCCGTCGCAGGAGTCCAAGTATATTTGATTTTATTCTGATTCTTAAACGTGATAGACCAGCGCAGCAACGTATCTAAATTCGCCCCACTCGCATCGCCCGTTTGGAATTGCCAATCGCCATTAATGGTCGCGCCATTCAAAGCCGTCCAACCTGCTCGACCTGCTGTAATTTGGTAACTGCCCGCATAAGGCGAACCAACAGGTGGTATCGGCGTGGCAGCACCCAGCGTTGCCGTCGCAGTTGGGCTAAAACAAACCCGCAAATTGCGCCCCGAGCTCACCGCAGGTTGATTCGCTAACAATAATGGCGCAGCAATACTCGGTGCTTTCAGTTTGAACACCATGTCGCTCGAATACCGAGAATTTAAATCCACACAAACCGAATCCAATTGTGTATATACATCTGTAATCGTCAACGGTTTGATACTATTGATATTCACAGGCGAAATCACAGGATTTGAAACAGGGTTCGTCAAACTGCTCAATATCTTATATGGAAAAGCTTCAAATGTAATAGCTTGATTTAGACTATCTGTAGTTGTTTTATTCAAACGCGTACCCGTTGTATTCGTACAAATAGAGGTATCTGGAATATTATTAAAATGCGGGTCGCACGTATAACAATTTGGATGTGTAAATGGTAAGACTTTCACATTCACCGCCGTATCATGCGTACACAAGAAGTTATCCACCACTCGGTATGTAAAACTTGCGGTACCTGCATTGCGCGGAATCGCCACAATCGAATCTCGATTATTCTGTGTAATAAATGGATTATCCGTCCAATAATGTTGCGTAATCACGGGCGAAAACGTCTCAATCGCAGGATACAATCGCCGATTGAAATTAATAGCCCATGAAAAGATAAATCCATTATCGCCGCGCCAAAGGTCACGCACTGCAAGCGACCAATCTCCATTCATCGGACAACCCACTAAATTGGTCAAAGGTTGAAACGCCGCATAATTGCCCGCAGGAATCGTGCGCGGCGAAGGAGCCGTGGTATTGGCTGCCATGTAATCTCTAAAAGTCTGCGCTGCCGTCGGAGTCCAACAATAGTCAAACCCTCGCCCTGGCGTTGGATTGACTCCATCCCCCGTATTCGGTTGTCCCAAATACCAACTATTCCCCGTTGCAGTTGTAAAGTTATGTAAAATCGCCCTTTGTCCATTGGGACACACAATCGCAATCTCCAAATCGCGCACCCATGAGTGTTCCATATTGAGGCAGACACTCAATAAATCATTGATATTGGCTAAAGTCTGTCCTGGTGTGAAGTCATTGAAACGCAAGGTGGTTCGATACTCGCTCCCGCCATCGGGCAATGCTAACGAATCCGAACGCTGCCGACCGACGGGAAAACTATCAACACCCGATAAGACCCCCACATTATAGGTAGAATCGCGGCGATCCACCACCGAATTCAACCGAATCGTGCTATTAGCACAAATTTGGGAAGGCACATTCGCTAATTGAAATTTGGGTTCAGGTGCGACGCGAATCCGTTGATTGATAAAATTAATATTTTTACATTTGCTCAACGTATCCACCAATTGCAATTGCAAAATGTAACCACCTGGGCGCGTGAAAATCCGTTCAATAGATTGACTCACGGTGGTCACTCGACCGTCCCCGAAGCTCCATGTAAACTGAGTTGTCGAATCGGATTGATGTCGGGGTTGGTCGTTTTGCAAATACACGCCTTTCGCCCGCAAAATCAAGGGTTCATTCACGCATAAATCAATCCAGCCTGTATCCGCAGGCACAATCGGACGCGATGAATAATCAATTTTCCCTAAAAAATTTTGACAAGCGTATTCACAAATGACGTTCGCATCCCAACCAGAGCGTTCATCGGTGCCATTCGACGTGAATGAAACCGTCACGCAACCCGAAGGGTTCGCAGCCGTTGCCCGAATCACACGCGGCGTACTCGCAAAATCGGCACTACATCCTAACGAAGGAGCCGCTGTATTAATCCCATCAAAAAAACATAACATATCCCCTGGCGCAACATCAATGCGATTGAAGGAAATGGAAATTTTATTGGTATCGGCATTTTGAGTAAGGGGTGGGCAGAGCGTCATCACGCGATTTTCATTGGGCGAATAATTCACCGCAGCCCCCAAACTATCCGTAAATTTCGCAAAACAAGACCGAAATGTACCCGTTCGCATCGGGTAATCATCAGGCGTTGCCTGTTGCGCGGAGACCGCGCCCATCCAATAAACACTGAGCAGTAAAGTCGTAAAAGAATATCTCATCGCGGCATTAATTTAAATTTTTTCGATATGCGTTCAATTTTTCCGTAAAGAGGCGACCCGAATGATACACCAACAATTTAGCAGTGCCTTCAATCCGATAGGCTTTTAAATCTTCCCAATCATGTTTCATAGGATATTTTTTTTCTAATTGTAAAATATTGATATTGATTAAATTATCAATTTTAATGGTGGCGTATTCCATTGCATCCTCCGTTTTTTCGGTTGGAAGGTCGGTGATGTAATAAGCATTTTCTAAATAAAAAGTCCAATATTGAATTAAAAAAGGATTGTTTTGCGCCACCCGATCTACGTATTCGCGTTCGTAAGCGGCATAAATGCGGGGGTCAATCTTTGTTTTAGCGGGTTGATTTTGTGCGTGTAGCAACATCGGCAAGGGCAGCAAACCGAACAACACCAGTAAAATTTTTTTCATATTAAAATGCAGTTTAAAATAAAAATTAGAAGGATTTTGGATTTCAGATTGTGAATTGCAGATTTCGGCATTTGTCGTTTAAATTGGAAATGAATCCGAAATCCAAAATCCGCAATCGTTAGGACAAATGTAGTTTTTTTTACAGCATAATACGGTATTCAAGGGTGTCAAATTCTTCAAAAAAATCAAAACCAATTCAATCGTCGTGTGGAAGGCTTCAATGTTTGGATGCGTCCATTTCGTATTTTGTTGCCTTAGCCATTCGTTTTGCTCAAAAAGAAAGATTTCACAATTATTTGATAATCAAATAGTTGTGGAATAGAATGTCATTGAAATAACCAATACGGATTAAACGTTAATAAAACGTTACCAAGATAGAAATATTTTGTGTCGTGTGAAAAAGGCGTAAAAGGATGGGTTGTTGTCATTTCGCAGTCGGTACGAGTTGGGTTGATGGAAGTACGGATTGCCACGAGATTTATACGGATTTGGGCTGCTTAAAATCGCGTATAAAGGGCTTCCAAAGCAAAACATCCGTGAAAATCCTATGAACATCTGTATAATCCGTACTTCCATCCACCCCATTTATATCAATTAATTGCTTCTCATTGCGTGCCATCAATGACCTTTAAAGGTGGGCACTCGCTTTTCTAAAAACGAGGAAACGCCTTCTTTATAATCTGCCGTGCTTGCCGCCTCTTTTTGAAGTTGGGTTTCAAGCGATAATTGCGTTTTTAAATCATTTATAAGGGATTGATTTAAAGCACGTTTGGTAATACCAAGTGCTTTTGTCGGCATCTGCGCCAATTTATGAGCGAGTTGCTCGACCGCCGTTAAAAACGTTGCATCTGGAACGGATTTATAAATCATACCCATTTTTTCCGCTTCTTGCGCCGAAACTTTATCGCCCGTGAACATGAGAGCCGCCGCTTTTTGCCAACCAATCAAACGCGGTAGAAAAAAAGTGCCTCCATTATCTGGAATCAACCCAATTTTCGTAAACGCTTGAATGAAATTCGCCGATTCTGCTGCAATCACTAAATCGCACGCCAACGCAATATTCGCACCCGCGCCCGCCGCAACGCCATTCACTGCTGCAATCACAGGTTTCTCTAACTGTCTGATTTTCAATAGGATAGGATTATAACCTTCGTCTAATACTGCCTCAAAAGTAGGTGGATTCGGCGAAATGAACGTACTCAAATCCTGCCCCGAACAAAATCCTTTCCCCGCGCCCGTCAATACGACGCATCGAATATCGGGGTCATTCGCACAATCGTCTAAGGCTTTTTGCAACGCATGACAAAGGGATAGATTGAACGCATTGAATACTTTTGGGCGATTCAAGGTCAAAGTGGCAACTTGATGTTGCTTAGAAACTAATAATTCCATGTTGAATTTTTTTTGAATAGATTTCTTGTCCTTCCGTATAAAACTAAAATTGCGTCAATGGGTGGATTGACGCAATTTGAATGCGATTTTTTTTAAAATTGCAATATAAAATAAACACAATCGTTTTAAGCGGGTTTCGTTGTATCCACATTCATCCGAAAACCGACACTATGTATATTTTCAATTTTAATACGTGTATCTTCCTTCAAATAGCGGCGCAACCGCGAAATAAACACGTCCAAACTCCGCCCTAAAAAATAATCATCTTCGCCCCATAACGTTTCCAAAATCACCGACCGTTTAATGACCTCATTTTTGTTCTCAATGAACATTTTCAACAAATCGGCTTCTTTCTGCGTCAACGATTTACTCGTGCTATCGTATTTCAACGACAAATTTTTATGGTCGAGATGGTATTTTCCAATCGTCATATAGATAGGTTGTATCGGCAAAACCCCGACTTGAGAGCGTTTTAAGAAAATTTCAATTTTCAAAATCAACTCCTCTATGCTGAATGGTTTTGTGATATAATCATCTGCACCCAAGCGTAATCCCCTGAGTTTATCCTCTTTAAGCGATTTCGCCGTGAGGAAAATGATAGGCACTTGCGTATTAAACTTGCGGATTTCTTCGCCGATTGTAAAACCATCCAAATCGGGTAGCATCACATCCAGAATACACAAGTCAAAGGTCTGAGATTTGATGACATTCATGGCTTTGCGCCCGTTTTCGCAATAAGTCAGCCGATACCCGTGCAACTCAAGATGGTCGCGCGTCACGAAACTTAGGCTTTCGTCATCCTCCACATATAATAAATGCGCTTTTTTAGACTCCACGTTGTTGTTTGAGTGATGGTTAATAATTACTTTAATAAGTTAGTTAGTTGGTTAGTTAGTTGGTTAGTTGGTTAGTTAAAACCTTGATTATTAATGTTTTAACTAACCAACTAACCAACCAACTAACTTAAAACAGCTTCTTTTTGAGGAGCTACTTGTTTTGCTTTTGGAATTTCGATGATAACAGCCGTTCCTTTATTAAGTTCGCTCTCCAACCGAATGCTCCAGCCATGCGCTCTACATATATTTTTTACATAATATAAGCCCAAGCCAAAACCTTTTACATTATGCACATTGCCCGTCGGCACGCGATAGAAGCGTTCAAAAACCATTTTTTGATGCGTCTTCTCAATGCCAATACCTTTATCCGTAATACTTAACTGCAAAAAGTTGCCTTTGTTCACGGTTCCGACCATTATTTCTGGCGGAACCCCTGGTTGAGCATACTTCATCGCATTATCGAGCAAGTTATGCAGAATGTTGGTTAAATGCAAATTATCTGCTTCAATAAAATCATTTTCTGCCTGAAAATTTTCTTCCAAAATGCCTTCTCGTTCCTCAATCTTAACGCTAACACTCGATAACACCGTATCTAACATATCATGTAAATGTATCTTTTCAAGTTTGATTTGCAAAGATTCTTTTTCAATCCGCGTGATGAGCAACACTTTTTCCACTTGCGCATTTAAACGCTCATTTTGTTCTCGAATGATTTTAGCATATCGGCTGAGTCGGTCATCATTGCGCACCAAAGGATGATTGGCAAACACTTCCGCCGAGATTTTAATCGTCGAAATCGGTGTTTTAAACTCGTGTGTCATGTTATTAATAAAATCTTTTTGCAATTCTGATAATCTTTTCTGCCGTAAAATGACTCCCAACGAAAAAATAAAAAACAAAATGGTGATGAATAAAATCCCTGTCAATACTAACGTCAAACTCATGTTGCCCAATAAGAAACTAGACCGATTTGGGAAACGCACCACAAAATAATATAAAAATTTGTCATATTTAGGTAAACTTTTATCAATTTTGCTCGTGTCCGCCATCATTTTATGGGTCACATATTTTCCATAAACCATTTCTTCGGTATAACAATTGTAAATCCCATACTCAACATCCTCTTTCAGCCCGACTTGTTCCATCTGATGTTGCAAGTAAAAATCCAAATTATTGGCATCAATATGCGTGTTGACGTTCACAGCATACTGATTACTGCTCAATCGTTTGACGACATCTTCAGACGGCAGCGTACTTTTGCGAATCACTGCAAGGTCACGCGCTGTATGAAGCAAGACAATTTGCACACTTCTATCGAACTGCTTATCATGCATATCCCAGGTCGTCATCACCCAATAGGACTGCATCGCAATGACTAAAACGATTGCCAATGCACCAAAAATAACCACGCGATTGACTACTTTGTTGTTCACTTTTCTACTCCGTTCTTTTAAGGTTTTAAAAAAAATTCACACTTTTTGCATTTGACAGATAGCAGGCAATTAATTTCCTACCTTTCGCTTTTATGTTTAGACTGTCGGCACTTCTTTTTGACACATTTTGAATATTAAATTTCACTTTCTTAGAATAATGTTTTTAAATAAATTTTGTTTGAAAAATATTATTTTGTAAAATTGGTCTAAGATTCGCTATGAATAATTGTAAAAATGGTATTGTAAGAATTGCTTTGATATTTGGTTCGTTCGTTGATTAGTCATTATTAAGTTCTAAATAATTTTAATAAAAAAAATCCTTCGGAAAGAGATGTGTTTTGTTTTTTGATTTTTTGCAAAAAAATCAAAAAAAACAAAACATATCTCTTTCCACCCCGCTCTCTTTCATATAATTTTTATTTCGAACTTAACAATGACTAACCAACCGACCAACGAACCAACGAACTAACATTTGCAATTATCGTATAAAATTAAGTGCAAAATTAATGAACAACAATCGTCTTTTCGATGATTAACAGCATGTTAACAACATTCCTATCAAATAGTTTATCTAAAAAGAAAAATCATGTATTTTAATCGTCAAATCAATGATTTACATATTAAAATTCAAATTTGATACCTTGTGCTAAGGGCAGTTGATTCCCATAATTAATCGTATTCGTTTGTCTTCGCATATACGCTTTCCACGCGTCCGAACCCGATTCTCGTCCGCCGCCTGTTTCTTTTTCGCCGCCAAATGCACCGCCAATTTCAGCACCACTTGTGCCGATATTCACATTTGCAATGCCGCAATCCGAACCCGCCGCCGATAAAAATCGTTCCGCTTCGCGCACGCTGTCCGTCATAATCGCCGAAGATAACCCTTGTGGAACGCCATTTTGAATCTCAATGGCTTCATCTAAGTCTTTGTATTTCAATAAGTAAAGAATAGGAGCAAACGTTTCGTGTTGTACTATTTTGTAATGTGATTCAGCTTCCGCAATGCACGGACGCACGTAACAACCACTTTCAAAACCCATTCCCGTTAATACGCCACCTTCCACTAAAAAGTTGCCACCTTCTGCTTGAATTTGCTTCAATGCATCCAAATATTGTTGCACCGCCTCCGTGTCAATCAAGGGACCCAAATGATTTGCCGAATCCAACGGATTCCCAATTTTCAACTGTGCATACGCTTTGACCAACCCATTTTTGACGGTTTCATAACAACTTTCATGGACAATCAACCGTCGAGTGGTGGTACAACGCTGCCCCGCCGTGCCAACCGCACCAAAAATCGTTGCAGGAATGACAATATTTAAATCCGCACTCGGTGTAACAATCACTGCATTGTTGCCGCCCAATTCCAAAATTGTCTTACCCAAACGAGCACCAACCGTCGCAGCAACCGCTTTGCCCATCCGCGTACTGCCCGTAGCCGACACTAATGCAATTTTTTTATCTTTTGATAGGTACTCTCCAACCCGATAATCGCCATTGATAAGGCAACTGATACCGTCAGGTAAATGATTGTCTTTCAATACTTTAGTCAATAATTGATGGCAAGCCAACGCACTCAAAGGCGTTTTTTCAGAAGGTTTCCAAATGCAAACATCTCCGCAAACCAGCGCAATCATCGCATTCCACGACCAAACCGCCACTGGAAAATTAAACGCGGAAATGATTCCAACGATACCCAACGGATGCCATTGCTCATACATACGATGCTCAGGACGCTCCGAATGCAACGTCAAACCATATAATTGTCGGCTCAAACCCACTGCAAAATCACAAATATCAATCATTTCTTGCACTTCGCCGAGTCCTTCTTGCAAACTTTTCCCCATTTCAAACGAAACCAATCTGCCGAGTGGGTCTTTAAATTCGCGGAGCACATTCCCAAATTGACGCACAATTTCGCCCCGTTTGGGTGCGGGCACAGTTCGCCAACTTTCAAATGCTTTTTCCGCTTTTGCGATGACTTCGTGATACGTATCGTAACTTGTGGTGCTAATCGCGCCAATCAATTCGCCCGTCACAGGCGAGTGCGACTCCATAAAAGTACCCGTTCGGAACACATCATCGCCTGTACTCGTGCCTTGATTGCGCAATTTTATCCCTAATTTTTTTAGAAATGTTTTATCCATATTGATTTTATCTGTTGTATATAAAAGGGTCATTCCCAATGGTATAGCTCAATGTCATACCACCAAACATATACCAATCTTTGCTTTTAGGATTTGCAGAGGCACTGATGCCATCCACATAATCCGAAGTGGTAAACCGATTTCCAAATTCAAGCCCCAATGTAAATTCTTCTGAAAGATGAAATTTGACCCCGCCACCGACTGGCAATGCAATGGTCACATTTCGATTATCTTTTTCAGGAAAAGGATACGGCGAAGTATTGGCAGGTGCTTTGGCAGTCACCGTGAAAGAGGCAAGTGCGCCGCCAATAAAAAGATATGGATCCACTTGCCGCGCAAACATGCCATTGCGGGAAAAGGCAGGTTTGCCCAAAAAGTTCCATTCGATTAATCCACTCATTTCATAAACATCGCCTGAAAACGTAAATCCACGAATCGCATTTCGGGGCGTATTGGCATCGCTGCCTTGTAACATGCCTGTTGTAAAACCGACGCGTGCCGTCCAGCGCGGGGTGATGTTATAGCGAGCAAAACCGCCATACGCGACACCCGTTGCTCTATAGAAAAGTTGTGGGTCTGCCAAATCTCCAACATAATTGGACGCGCCGACAAACATACCCGCTTCAAACCGTTGCGCTGTTGCCGAAAAAGGATGCCCAAACAGTGCCACCAAATAGGTCAAAAGAATTAGATTAAAAATTTTATTCATTTATAGATTGTTGAAATAAAATTGGTTAATATAAATAAATGAAAATGAATGAACGGTTGAATGGAGTTTTGATAAAACTCTTTTTTAACTAAAATATTGCGTTGGTTCGTTGGTTCGTTGGTTGGCTGGTTGGTTAAAATATTACGCCGCTTACGTTTCGGAAAATTTCCAATTTTCTGAAACGTGTTCAGAGCACTCATTTTTTTGACTTTCGGTAACGGGCGCGTATGCCGTAGCGGATAATAAACTTGGATGTATCATTGCCGAATTAGGATTTAGGCGACAAATGTAGTATTTTCTATTGCAATTAGAAATGAAAAAACTTTTAAAAAATAGATTCAGTCTAAATAAACATTCTGAAAGTTCATTTGTTTCATAAGAAAAGTGTATTTTTGCAGAAAATTTACGACAACTTTTAGAAAGTATGGAAGCGAAAAAATTGATATATTTAGACAACAATGCCACAACTCCGTGTGACCCGCGTGTTGTAGAAGCGATGTTGCCTTATTTTACGACGCATTTTGGCAATGCAGCGAGTCGGAATCACCCTTTTGGTTGGGCTGCGGAGGAAGGCGTGGATTACGCCCGCGAGCAAGTTGCTAAATTAATTGGTGCGGATTCCAAAGAAATTATCTTCACTTCGGGCGCGACGGAGGCGATTAACCTTGCTTTAAAAGGGGCTTTCGAGATGTACCGCAAGAAAGGCAATCATATTATTACTGCCAAAACCGAACATAAAGCGGTGTTGGATACGTGCAAGAAGTTGGAAACGATGGGGGCGGAAGTCACTTATCTTGATGTGAAAGCAGATGGTTTGATTGATTTGGCGCAATTGGAAGCGGCTTTTACGAAAAAAACCATTTTGGTCAGCATCATGTGGGCGAATAATGAAACGGGCGTGATTCAACCGATTGAGGAAATTGGCAAACTTTGTGCGAAACACGGTGCATTATTCATGTCTGACATCACGCAAGCGGCGGGAAAAGTACCTGTGGATGTTAAAAAAATGGGTATTCACTTGGCAGCGTTCACGGCGCATAAAATGTATGGTCCGAAAGGCGTAGGTACGTTGTTTGTAAACCGCGTCAAACCACGTGTCAAAGTGACCGCGCAAATGGACGGCGGCGGACACGAACGCGGGATGCGCAGTGGTACGATGAATGTGCCTGCAATTGTTGGTTTTGGCAGGGCGGCAGAGTTGGCAATGCTTGAAATGCAGCGCGATACAGAACGTTTGACCAAATTGCGCGATAAATTGCAAGCTGCGTTTTGTGCGATATTGGAAGAAGTGGTTGTGAACGGTAATCAAGAACATCGGATGCCGCATGTGACGAATATTTCATTCAAACACGTGGAAGGTGAAGGTTTGATGATGACTTTTAATCAAAAAATTGCCCTTTCTTCGGGTTCGGCGTGTACTTCGGCGAGTTTGGAGCCGTCTTATGTATTGGTTGCATTAGGATTGGGAGATGATTTGGCGCATTCGTCTTTGCGTTTTTCGCTCGGACGTTTCACCACAGAAGAAGATATTGACCAAACCATTGCGGCTGTCAGTGCGGGTGTGAATCACATGAGAGATTTGAGCCCGATTTGGGAAATGTATAAAGAAGGTATTGATTTGAATAATGTTCAATGGTCAGAACATTGATAATCAATGAGTTATAATCGCCAAACGTCGGCGCGGTTGCAACCTCACCGACGTTGAGGCGGATTTTTTCAATGTTTTAAATTCTAAAAAAAATGGCATATTCAGAAAAATTAATGGATCATTTCCACAATCCGCGCAATGTGGGAACTTTAGATAAAAGTAAAAAAACGGTCGGTACAGGTTTAGTCGGTGCGCCCGAATGTGGTGACGTAATGCGCCTTCAAATTGAGGTGGATGACGTGACGCAAACGATTGTGGATGCTAAATTTAAAACATTTGGTTGTGGTTCGGCGATTGCATCGTCGTCTTTGGCAACCGAATGGTTGAAAGGCAAAAACATCAACGAAGCAATGGGCATTGATAACATGGCAATTGTGGAAGAATTGGCGTTGCCGCCTGTTAAAATTCACTGTTCTGTGTTGGCGGAAGACGCTATCAAGGCGGCGATTAAAGACTATCAGAAAAAAAATAATATCTAAACTGCAAACACGTAGGGACATAAAAAACAGATGTTTTGATACTATTTGTTTTTTAGTGCCTGTTTGTTAAACCATTTGCGCCATGATATTTGTAGCGGAAAGCGCGAAAGCAAAAATTACTGAAATTCGCCAAACCCAGCATTTAACAGACGACCATTTTGTACGCGTCTCCGTGACAAGCGGTGGTTGCTCAGGCTTGTCGTACAAGATGGATTTTGACAATCAAAGCCGTTTGAAAGACCAAGTTTTTCAACATAATGGCGTGAAAGTCGTCACAGACTTGAAAAGTTTCCTTTATTTGTTCAATACGACATTGGAATTTTCAAGCGGATTGGATGGCAAAGGTTTCATTTTTAACAACCCAAATGCAGCTCGAACTTGTGGTTGTGGCGAGAGTTTTTCAGTATAAAATTTTAAAAAAAGTTAATTGGAGATAACATGTTTTGGTTGAATGTTTTTTTTCAAAAATCATTCAACCAAAACATATTATCTCCTCTCTATTTTATAATCAATTGATTATCAATTATTTAAATCCATGCTTTCCATAGATCCAATCATCACTGACCCTACCATCATGTATCAATACTTGATAGGGGCAGTCGCGCCCCGTCCGATAGCGTTTGTCAGCACTATCAATGCGGCGGGTGAAACCAATGTTGCACCATTCAGTTTTTTCAATGCGTTTAGTGGCAATCCGCCGATTGTTGGATTTTCATCCAGCAGCATCAAATCGGATGGCACTGAAAAAGATACTTTATTGAATGTCAGGACTTTACGTGAATGTGTTATTAATGTTGTCAATTATAACATCGTTCAACAAACGTCTTTATCTGCCATCGAATTCGCACACGGCGTAAGCGAATTCGCCAAAACGGGTTTAACACCGATTGCTTCCGAAGTCGTCAAACCGCCGCGTGTATTGGAATCGCCTGTTCAAATGGAGTGCAAAGTAGAGCAAATTATCAAATTAGGTGATCTTCCATCTGCGGGTAATTTGGTGATATGTCGCGTAGTACGTATGCATATTGATCCTAATATTTTGGATATCAATGGACGCATTGACCCCCATAAAATTGATTTAATGGGCAGGTTAGGACGCGCTTATTATACGCGCAGTTCTACCGATGTGCAAGCCATTGTTCGCCCTTATAAACCGATTCCAATAGGTTACGATGCCTTACCTGCATTGTTGCGCGAGAGTAATGTATTGACAGCCAATAACTTAGCGCAGTTAGGCAGTCTTATCAAACTGCCTACGCGGAGTGAAATATTGGAAACCAAAGCAAACGATATTAGAATTCAAAAAATATTATTTTCTGGTAATGTAACAGAAGGTTTACAGCTATATGCACGTGAAATTTTGGCAAAAGGGGATACTTTTCACGCTGCCAAGATTGCGCTCTTAGCAGGTGAAATTGAATGATGAATTTTATAATTAATTGATAATCATTTTTTTGTAAAAATTCATCATTCATCATTCAATTAAAATGGTAAATCCTCGCCGCCTTCAGCACCTGCGGTAGCAGTGGCTGCTTGATGCTGCGGTGCCGTTGCCACATTGCCATTTGAACGATTCGCGGTGCCAATATGAATCGCGGTATCCGTAGGCATTGCCGTATTTTTGATAGGCGCGTCTTCCGTCACCTGCACAGTCGGCGGCACTTCTTGACGAGCTTGCGCAGGGATATGTGCAGGCTCCTCTGTCGGCAATGTTGCTCTTTGATAGCCACTGCCTTGACCTGGCTCGCGCAAGGAACGACACGCTAACGCAACGATTTCCGTTACATAACGTTCGATATTCGACTTATCTGTATATTTTCGATGCGTCAATTTGCCTTCCACATAGACGGTCGAACCTTTTTTAAAAAATTTTTCAGCATGCTCCGCCTTATCATGCCACACAATGACATCATGCCACTCGGTCTGATTCTGCCAATTCCCTTCTTTATCTTTATAAGAGTCTGTTGTTGCAACAGAGAATCTACCGACGACGGTGCCGCTTTCTAAGCGACTAATTTCTGGGTCTCTACCCAAATGCCCAATTAGGGTGACTTTATTAACCATACATCACGGTTTTTAAATTTAAAATAATTTGTTTACCTAATGGTTCACGGGACACTCATAACATACTTAATTGTCCATTGTTTAAATAATCCGAAATCACTTTCGGCAATGCAAAGGTAATTAAATTTTCGGGACTCGTTTTAAAAAAATTTGTTTTTTTTGACATTTTTTTCGTACATATATTTACTACCCAAAATATGGCAATAATTTTGCGATGCGTTAATATTTGTTTAAAAACGGGTGATTTTTGCAAAATTTGCATGTTTTTGACCTCTTTTTCATCAAAAAGATTTCGTTCATCGGCGTTTATATATGTAATTAATTCAAATTCGTCTTCCAACAATTTGTTGGTTTCTATCATCGGAAATTCATATAAATTTTGCCAAATATCTTTTTCCACCCGCTTGTGTAACCAAATTTCATTGTCTTCTTGTATAAACAAATAGTTGAAAAAACGAAAGGTTTTATCTATTTTTTTGGACTTAATGGGCAATTCATTCACGCGATTGGTGGCAAACGCTTGACAATTTTCTCGCATCGGACACTTGGAACAATTCGGCGATTGTGGAACACATTGCATTGCGCCGAAATTCATAATGGCTTGATTATACCGTGCGGACTGATTTTTATCTAACAATTCATGGGCTAATTTTGTAAAAAGTGTTTTAGCAAGTGGGTCATCAATCGGTGTTTCGATGCCCCAAAATCGGCTCAACACGCGATACACATTGCCATCCAAAACGGCATGCGGCAAGTCAAACGCAAACGAGGCAATCGCCGCCGCCGTGTAACTGCCAACGCCTTTCAATTTCAATAATGCATCATAATCATTTGGAAAACAACCTTTTAGGTTTTCAGAAACGTGCTTTGCCGCCTCGTGCAAGTTGCGCGCTCGACTATAATAACCCAAACCTTGCCACAAACGCATCACCGAATCTTCGGGTGCGGCGGCGAGGTCTGAAACCGTCGGGTAGGTTTCAATAAATTTATTATAATAAGGCAAACCTTGTTCTACCCGCGTTTGCTGCAAAATAATCTCTGATAACCAGATTCGATATGGATTTTTTTCGCCACTCCAAGGCATCGGACGCGGATTGACATCGTGCCAATGCAATAAGGTTTTTGTAAAAAAAGGATTCATTAGCAATGAGTTCGGTATTTTTTGAATCGCAAATGACGCAAAAGTACAAGATTTTTTCATGGTCTGAGTTGTTAAATTTATAATATGTTTTTTTTCGCAGATTTTCGCTGAAAAAGACTCCAAAAGAAAATCTGCGAGAAAAAATAGATTGATAATCCATTATAACAACTCAGTAGTGTAGGAATTCATTAAAAATGCCAAAAGTGTTCCCTTTTCGCCGATTTTTAGGGATGTTTCATTCGAAGGTCAAAGTCGGGAACATTTTTCCCGCCGATTTTGCCTCAAAAATGAAACATCCCGATTCATACGGATTTTTTACTGGAAATCGTACATCCATTGCTTAAAAATCAAAAAATCTGTGCTAATCCTATGGAAATCCATTGAATCCGTATATCCACCAACCCAATCCCTTTGTTGTTAGGCACGGAGTTAAGCGCGTTTCGCTTTCTCCCAAATCACGGATTGTTTGCCCGCAATCACTCGAAAAAAACCGCGATATACGGAATAATTCATCATCGAAAAATAATACGGGACAAACAATGCTTTCACTTTAATTTTCCGCTTTTCAAATAAAAAGCCAAGCACCGCCGCCATGTAAAATAAGATTTGCAAAACCAATAAGAGTTTATAAAACAGTCCTACCTGCATTGCTAATAAAACGTTCAAAATCAATAAGATAGGTAATGCTAATGGTGCCAAAGTCCATCTCAAAACGCGATGCGAAATATATTGAAAACTCAACCAACCATATTTAAATGGATTCAACAAATCCGCTAATCGCCAAATCGCTTGCAAGCCGCCCGCCGAAATCCGAATTTTGCGTTTTAATTCTTCCGCAACAGAGGCGGATGTGCCTTCGACCGCATACGCATTCGGCTCATAAGCGATGCGATACCCGCGCCGCGCTATGCGTAACGTCATGACGAAATCTTCAATCAACGTATCTTTTTCCACAGGTTTGTAAAGGGCAGTTCGGATAGAGAAAAGTTCGCCCGCCGCGCCTACAACCGAATATAATTCTGCATCCCATTTCTTTAACACCGATTCATACTTCCAATAGATGCCTTCACCTGCACTTGCTTCCGCTTTCTCGCCCGCTTGCACCCGCTTTTCACCTGCCACGACCCCAATTGAAGGGTCTTGATAATGATGGACGATATGGCGAATCGCCATTTTATTAATGTCTGTATTCGCGTCGGTGAAAACAATAATGGGCGTTTCCACAAAATCCATCACGCGCTCAACGGCTGCGATTTTACCTTTTCGCTCTGGTTTGTGGAATAATTCAATGTGATGCCCCGATGGATTGGGGAATTCTTGAATCAAATCAGGCGTTTTATCATTAGAACCATCCGTCACAAATAAAAACCGAAGTTTATCTTTGGGATAATCCAATGCTAAAGAATTGCGTATTTTTGCTTCAATATACGCCTCTTCGTTGTAAGCCGCGACTAAAAAAGTCACTTCGGGCAATTTGGAATCGTCCGTAATCGGCGCGTAAATAATTTTCTTACTGAATAATCGCTTGATTTTCAATAAGATATACAGCAAAATCCCATAGCCAAGATAGCTATAAAAAACGCTGAATGCGAGTGTCCAAAATAAAATTTGGGTAATAGAATTGTAGTTCATAGTAACAGTTGTTTTCTCCATGTATGAATGATGAATGATGAATTTTAAAATTCATCATTCATCGTTTTTTAATAACCATCCAAAATAAATTCAGCTTTCAAGGCTTCCTGTATCTTAACAATCAACTCCCGCGTCGGAATCGTTTCGCCTTTTTCAATTTTTTCAATCATAACAGGAGTGCTGTCCGTCGCTTTGGCTAATTGAGCGACAGTCATGCTGCGTTCTTCGCGCTTGAAATGGATTTGATCTTTTAACGGTCGAATAATCGCATTGGGTTTCGGTTTTTTTTCATCCGACCCTTCTGTTTTTGGAAACAGAATGAAACTGCCCATAATTGTAAGCAGTGCGCCCGTCATAAAAAATTTTGACATGATGCTGTTGATAATGTTTGTTTTGTAAAGAGTATTTTTATGATTGTTCTACTAAAAAAAATGCCAATTTTGCTAAAACATTAATTTTCAATGTTTTACGGTATGAAACGCTTTATTTTTAAATGATGAATGTACCTTGACTTCTTTGTTAAGTTCGAAATAGTTTTAATATAAAAAGACCTTTTGGAGAGCCGATTCCTTTTCAAATGATAATTATTTCGAACTTAACAAAGTCAAGGTACACTACTGAGTAGTTAAAGTTATAAGATGTTTTTTCCCGCAGATTTGCGAAAAATAGATTAATAATCTATTAGTTACATATTAAATTTTCAACTACTCTGTAGTGAATGATGAATATTAGTAAATTCATCATTCATCATTACAATTCGTCTAACTTGTACAATTTGTATCTTTCGATGACGCTGATTAATTTTTTTTCATAATCAGGATCCGTCGCGTAACCCAATTCTCTTAAACCTTTTGCCCACACTTTGTAATCTTTGCCCGCCTTGAAAAGCGGTTGATAACGGTCTTTCATCAAAAATTGACTGTGTTCGCGCCAAGAATCCCATCCATTTTCATATTTTCGGAAAAAATCCTTGCCAGAATCGTCAAAATGATTCGTACAATGCGTTTTGCCGCATGTTGCGTTTGCGCCAGGTTTCAAAAAACATTTGATTCCAAACATATTATTATTTTTGGTTGCCAAAATGCTCTTGCCCGCACGACTTTCGATAATCGCCTGTCCCATCGAAATACTCGCAGGAATTTGGAATTTATCCATCTCCGAGATAGCTGTTTTAGAGTAACGCTCAATAAAAGCCGCCACTTCCATCGTTGCAATATCTTTGGCATCGGTCGGCGCGAACGGATTGTCGCCCGTATAAGATGCTTTTGTCGCTTTACCATTTGCCGCCGCAAATTTAGCGTTTTTGCTACCAAAATGCAAGTCTTGCGTGAAAACAGCAAACATAAATATTCCTAATATAGATATTTTGACTATGTTTCCAAAAAACGTATCTAACCAGAGATTATGTTTGATATTTGCCCAATACCGCCGCAATGCATCAAAAAATTGATGAAAACGCTGCATGGGCGTTTCGTCCGCTTCGGTAGCGTGTGCGAAACCTACTTTTTGATTGCCATGATTCGGCGAGGCATGCCAATTGCCGTCATGATGTGATTGATTGCCATCTTTGCTTTTCATTGTTGAATGATTGTGAGGATAAAAATGTAAAAAATAACGTAGCTTTGCCTCGTTTATGCGAGCGTCGCGCTACATTTTGATTTTTAAAACAAATTGTTAGCGCAAATTTAAAAACCTTTTGTCGAGCTTTCCAAATTTCGACTCATGTAATTTGAAACTTTTATTTTATAAATATGTTTTTCCAATGGAATGTACAGTCTGTTTACCCCGTTGATTTTAACTTTTGACGGTTCCTGCAAGAGAAGTAACAGAGTAATGGATTCAAAAAATTGTCATGATGTAAGTAATTCAACTATCGCAAAAA
This sequence comes from Bacteroidota bacterium, assembly GCA_041192405.1. GTDB lineage: Bacteria > Bacteroidota > Bacteroidia > Chitinophagales > Saprospiraceae > JAAFJT01. The sequence continues at coordinate 23,500 of JBEEMZ010000008.1, forward strand.
AAAGTTCAATAAAAATGCAACAAAAAGTTAACCAAAATCTATTTTATGGCGTATAAAGTAAAGGAAATTTTTTACACCCTGCAAGGCGAAGGCGGTCATGCGGGTCGCCCTGCTGTATTTTGCCGATTTTCGGGTTGTAATTTGTGGTCAGGGCGCGAAAAAGACCGTTTGACAGCGATTTGTCCATTTTGCGATACCGATTTTCGAGGTACCAATGGAGTCAATGGCGGTGTTTTCCACACGGCGGATTTGCTCGCCAAAGCAGTCGCGGAAGCATGGCTTCCGACAGGGCTTGGCAAACCTTATGTGGTATGTACGGGTGGCGAGCCCGCCCTTCAATTGGATGATCGGTTGATACATGCTTTTCATCGGTACGGTTTAGAAATTGCCATCGAGACAAACGGGACTTTGCCGTTGCCCGAAGGCATTGATTGGGTCTGCGTGAGTCCGAAAGCGGGTACGACGCTTCAAATACGGAAAGGAAATGAATTGAAATTAGTTTTCCCACAGGCGGGTGCAATGCCTGAATCTTACGAATCTTTGGAATTCGAACGGTTTTATTTGCAACCAATGGATGGCATTTTGGGTGCTGTGCATACCAAAATGACCGTTGAATTTTGTTTGAAAAACCCAAAATGGTCACTCAGTTTGCAAACCCACAAAATATTGAACATCCCATAGCGATTTCGGATTGTGGATTTCGGATTTCGAAATGTGTTGATTATCAATGCATTCTGAAATCCAAAACCGCAATCTCTTTCTCAAAATCCGACATCCGAAATCCACATTCCGAAATCGTATATATGTTTGTCTTCTTCCCTCCTCCGTACTTAAATACGAATACTTTAAAAACAGTACAAATATGATATATGTTTTTGTAATATTTAAATAATTAACGGTTAATTGCTTAAATATTAACTTTCGATTAACGATTAAAGGAGGATGTGAAAAATAGCGTCTTTTAAAAGTTAATTTTATTTGCGCCCTCCATAACCAGGGCAGCGCAGATTCCCAAAATACCGCACAATCCCTACTTGCAGAAACAAATACATATCTTCATTTTTGCTATCTCCACGTTGTCGCCCTGTCTGATTGATGATTTGGTCATTCACTTTTAACGAACGGTCTGAAAGTGCCACTGCGGTCGCGCCCCGCAATTTTAACAAATCATTTTTATTGGCATAAACGGTACTGACATCATCCAAATAATCGGTAAACAATTTTCGACAACTCATTTCAATATTCAAACTCCAAATTGGTGTAATGTCTATTTTGAAACCACCGCCATACGCGATTCCGCCTTGTGTGGAGTAATATTCATCTCCTCTAAACTGCCCTTCCGTCCCTAATCCGCGCAAATCATACCATTTGCCATCCAGATTCGCTTGTGGATTGGAATAGTAAAGGCTGAAGCCTGCGAATAGATATGGTGTGAAAAATTCATCCCGAGAACCGTGATTGTAAGGCAGAAAGTTAAATTCAAATTGTGCGGTACCGTCCAGAATGTGCGATTTGAAACTTAAATTCCTATTTTTTTCGAATTCATTGCTCGAATACGTGTCGGACGCGCCAATCAAGCCATAATTCAATGACATTTTTGCACACAAACGGTCATTAAAATTGTAACGCCCCACGGCTCCGCCAGCAAAACCAGGGTGCATGAAACTGAAACTGGTGTTCAAATCTCCAAAATAATGGGCTGTGCCCAGCCAGCCGCCGAGTTCCCAACCTCGTTGCGCGGTTGCGTTTTGCGTCGCTGTGGCGCAGAGTGCCGTGAATGCATAAGCTATAAAAAGGTTCTTTTTCACTGTAATTGAGCGATTTTTAATCGGTAATTATAAATTTGCTGTTTTGCGTTTAAACGAATCTGAAAAACGATTTGGTATATGTGTTAAAGGTATTTTTCTGGTAATTGTACATGGGCGGTTTATTTGAATATTTAATAAATTGATTATCAATGATTTGAAAAATAGGATTGAAAACAAATCGCTTTTAAAAATTTTATGTTGAGCATAATATTCTAAATAGGTTTCCGAAACTTGAAATGTTTCGGAAACTTACCCGAAATGCCTTCTAAATTTAAAAAATGCATTTCAATCCTAAACAAACTATTTCACAGACTAACTACTTAACATGCACTTTTTTTTCTATAAATTCGCAACTTTCGGCAATTGAATGGTAAACGTTGTGCCAATACCTGCCGCCGATTTCTTCACAAAAATCTGTCCCGCATGATAATCTTCAATAATGCGTTTTGCCAACGAAAGCCCTAAACCCCAACCTCGTTTTTTCGTCGTATAACCTGGTTGAAAAACGGTTTTAAACTTATTCGCAGGAATGCCCTTGCCCGTATCTGAAATATCAATCGTTACAAAATGGCTCGTTGCCGAAACCGTTGCCGTAATTTTGCCACTACCCGTTTCCATCGCATCCAGCGCGTTGCGCAACAAATTTTCCACCACCCAATCAAATAAATGATTATTTATCTTAACATGTAAAGGACTATCAATCTGAATTTTAGGAAAATCAAATGACACTTTTCGCGGTGAACGTTTCTGCATATACATGCGAATCCGTTCCAATGCTTCCCGAATATCCACTTCCACCAAATCAGGTGCAGACCCAATTTTAGAGAATCTATCCGCTACTAATTCTAAACGATTAACATCTTTTTCGAGTTCGCTAACAATTTCTTGTGTATTTTCATCGCCTTCGTGCGTCGTTTTGAGGAGGTCAAGCCATGCCAAAATCGCTGTAATCGGTGTACCCAATTGATGTGCGGTTTCCTTCGCCATGCCGACCCAAACTTGATTTTGTTCCGACCGCCGCGCCGTGCTGAACGCCGCGTAGCCAAACAAAATAAAGGAGCCAATTAAGATGAATTGAAACAATGGATAAAATTTCAAAAGCGTCAAAATCATTGAATCCTTGTAAAATACATATTGCATTACTTTACCATCTGCTTCCGTAGTCGTAATAGGAGGATACCCATTTTGACGCATTGCCTTCAATTCAGCTTGCGCAAAAGCTGTATCTTTAGCCGTTTGTAACCCTAAACTATCTAAGATTTTTGAAAAATTGCGAATATCTTGTAGGACAAATTGCTCATCTGTGAGGATAACAGGTATATTATTATTGCTTCTCGTAATATCAGTGAGGAACTCTTTGACGTTTTCGGGCAATTCGTTATCCATCGTTGCAGTGATTTGAGTGCTGCGCCTATACAACTCCATGCGATTGCGCTCCTCAATTCTTAGTTTGTCAACCAAATATTGAGTATAAACCATTGAAATCAAGATGATTAGCAAACCCGCGCCTGCTAAATACCATTTCCACCTTGATTTTTTTTCATAAATATCAGACATTTTTTAACATTTTTATAACTAAATAAACGTTCTTTGAACGTTTTTAGTATTTAATGTTTTCGCCGTAAAATCAGGTTTGTGGAAAAGGAAACCTCCGAGCGCACCATTTTCCACAAACCTGATTGGTAAAATGCTTGAATTGCTTAAATATTTTTATAAAAATCAGGTTTAAACATCGTCCACCCCATTTGTTTCGCCACTTTTTGAACGGTTGCGCGATAAACGTGTCCATCCACATAATTTGCATGCCGATTTGACTTCACAAAATTCAGCCCCGCCGTTAAATCTAATGCTTCTGTTTCGACGCGTTTGCGGAAAGCAGCCGCTTTTTGTGGGCGTAACTCTTTGTCATTCAAATAGTTAGCAAGCATATTCCCAATGTCATCAAAGATTGGATAACCTCCAGAATTTGCCTCCAACATCCCAACCGTAAACAAATTATCTTGTTTCGGCGTGAATGTACCCAAATATTGTAATGGGCGATTGCCTTTCCAATCTATAAAATGGGGCGACAAATACGGAATTGGCATATTATAACCTGTCGCATAAATAATTAAATCAATATCTTCTCTTGAACCGTCTTGAAAAACCACTTGATTGCCATCCAAATATTTTATATCAGGTTTTATCGCAATATTGCCATGCCCTGCGTGATGCAAAATTTGAGAATTAACAATCGGATGGGATTCTAAAATCCGATGATCAGGGCGCGGAAAACCTAATTTCGTAAGATCGCCAACGGTGAGATTCATCAGTTTTTCAAAAATCCATTGCGTCAAGCGCATCGGCAAACGCGGTCCTTCGTGGTCAAAAACATCCGCAGGTTTGCCAAAAATGTATTTTGGGACAATATAATAACCTCGCCGAATGCTCCAAAACGCTTTTTGCGCATGTTCCGCCGCGTCGCAGGCAATATCTACGCCCGCATTGCCACCGCCAACAATCAACACCCGTTTTTTATTGAATTCGGCAGGATATCGATACGTCGCAGAATGACGCGCATCGCCCAAAAAATTGCCTTCATATAAAGGTAAATTGGGTTGCCAATTGGTTCCAGGAGCGCAGATTACGCCTTGATAAGTACGTGTTTTACCGTCTGCTGTGACGACATTCCATTCCGTATCTTTTATTTTATTAACTTGTAAAACATTGGAATTGAATTGAATGTGTTGATAAAGGCGATACTGTTGTGCAAAATTTTGGATATATTCCAAAACCTGAAGACGAGATGGATAATCGGGATAATGGTCAGGCATTGGAAAATCGGGAAACCCTGAAAGGGTTTTCGACGAAATAAAATGAGCCGTTGCGTACATGGTCGAATCTTTGTTCGTCATGTCCCAGATGCCGCCAACGTTGGAATGTTTTTCCAACAATTCAAACGAAATGTTGGCTTTTTTGAACGCTCGCGCAACCGCCAAACCTGCGGGCCCCGCGCCAATAATACAGTAAGTTGCTTTTGTCATTTGATTTTTTATTAATATAATATTGCGAACAAATAGGGCGATAGGGGACATAGATTTTAAAACAAAAACAGATGTCCCTATCTCCCTATGTGTTTGCAATTTCCCAAATATCGCCCCACAATCGATTGCCGCCATCTACATAGACGGTTTCGCCCGTAATATATTTGGCGTAAGCCAAAAAAAGCGTCAATTCTGCGACCTCACCGACGGTTCCAAGTCGTTTCATCGGAATTTTAGAGCTTACTCCTTTCAATAATTCAGGTGGATAATTTTCTAAACCCGACGATTGTATAATCCCTGGCGCAACGCAATTCAACCGTATCCCGCGATTTGCCCATTCAACGGCGAGCGTTTGCGTCAAATTCATCACGCCCGCCCGCGCCGCGCCCGAATGCACCATTCCAGGAGTCCCGCGAAAATTATTCAACACAATGTTTACAACAGAACCCGATTTTTGTTTCAAAAAAAACGTTTTTGCCATCGTTTGTATCAAAAACCAAGTCCCATTGAGATTCGTATTGACAACCGCATTCCAGCCATTGAGCGAAATATCTTCCGCAGGCGCGGGAAATTGTCCTCCCGCATTATTGATTAAAATATCTAATTTCCCCGATTGAGCCGCAATTGTCTCAGCCAATTTTGCTACATTTTCGGGTTGTCGGATGTCCAAAACGAATGCTTTGACATCGCCAAGCGCGTGTAAAGTTAACATCGCTTGTTCAAGACGTTCTTTTTTGCGAGATGCGATATAAACGGTCGCGCCGCAATTCAAAAATTGACGGGCAATTTCATATCCAATGCCACTGCCGCCGCCCGTCACTAAGACGGTTTGACCTTTAAATAAGTTTTTTTCAAACATTTTTTTAAAAATTATAAAATAAACTACGAATTTCATTAATTCTCACGAAGATAGCTGCTATTTTCGTGAAAATTTGTGAAATTCGTGGCTTTTTTTATAAAATATTTTATTATATATGATTTTTATTATCTTTGCAATGTTAAAAAGATGACCTTTAATCGTTCAACAAAAATAAACGCTGTTTATAAATTTCATATTTAATTGACAATCAATTCATTGTAAAATTCATCATTCATTATGATTACAACAGATAATAAAAAACGCATTCAAAGCGTGTTGAGTATCATCGAAACGGGCTCTGCTGATGGCAATTACGGCGATGTAACGATTTACGCCGACGGCAAAACTGGCAGCGACGGCAAGCCCACTAAACAAATTACTTACGGCGCGCACCAGACCACAGAGCAAAGTCACCTCAAAACATTGCTCGAAAGTTATGTCAAAAAGGAGGGCAAATTCGCAAAGGCGATGACTCCGTACATTGTGCGCATCGGCGTAGAACCGCTTTGGCAAGAAACCGCTTTTGTCAAATTGTTGGAAGACGCGGGCGCGAATGACCCGATTATGAAAGCAGTACAAGATGTGTTTTTTGATGCGACGTATTATCAAAAAGCATTCGATTGGTTTGAAGACAATGGTTTTAAATTGCCGTTGAGTTTGCTCGTGATTTACGATAGTTTTATTCATTCGGGCAAGATTCGGGAGGATATTCGCAATGAATTTGCGGAATCCGTCCCTAAAGACGGTGGTAATGAGAAAAATTGGATTACGCAATACGTCAATGCGCGGCATGAGTGGTTGAGTACGCGGGAAAATCCGATTTTGAGGAAAACCAATTATCGAACGGCAGGTTATAAAGTGCAAATTGCATTAGGCAATTGGACGTTGACCGATAAAGTCAAGATGAATGGAATGCTTTCTCGGGATTTGGATGCGAAACCGAAAAGAGCGCGCATTAAGAAATAAAAAAGACCTTTTAGAGTGCGGTAATAACGTACCTTCGCCCGTCACTTGGTTTTATGCCAAAAGATTTTAATAAAACGCATTGCAAACCAAATTTAATTGCTTGATAGACAGCTTTATTGAGAACAAAGTTGGGTTAGCTGAGGACTTTTTAAGTACATCGCTTGCCGCCGATTTGAAAGCAAATTTACACTCACTTTACGCCAATCATCAACTTCGTCCTGCGGGTATCGGCAATAACGCTATCCTTGTAAAAGATAAGTTGATAAGAAATGATAAGATATATTGGCTTGACCGTCAACATGATAACGCGGCAGAACAACTTTTTTTCAAACTAATGGATGAATTTGTAAGTTATCTAAATCGCACTTGTTACACAGGAATTACGGGATACGAATTTCATTATGCGTTATATGAAAAGGGCAGTTTTTACAAAAAGCACCTCGACCAATTTAAAAATAATTCGAGTCGAGTGTACTCCATTATCCTGTATTTGAACGCGGATTGGCAGGAAAAAGATGGCGGTGAATTGGTTTTGTACCATGCGGATCACCTACAAACGATTGCGCCTGTGAATAGAAAATGTGTTTTTTTCAAAAGCGGCGAATTAGAACATGAAGTTTTAACGACGCATCAACCAAGAATGAGTATTACAGGTTGGTTAAAAGTTTAATACAAGTTTCGGAAACCTTGAAGGTTTCCGAAACTTAATTTATTGTAAATCATCTATTTAAATATGAGTGAAATTTCTTTTGCAAAATTAGGTTTATCCGCACCCTTGTTAGCGAATATCGAAAAACAGGATTATCCATCGCCTTATCCTATTCAAATTGCGGCGATTCCTGCAATTTTGGCGGGCAATGATATACTTGGCATTGCGCAAACGGGTTCGGGCAAGACTGCCAGTTTTGTTTTGCCCATTTTAGAACAATTCCAACAAAAACCGCCTGCTAAAAATCGGCATATTACCGCGCTTATCCTCGTGCCGACACGTGAATTAGCGGTGCAAGTGGGCAATGTTTTCAAACAATTTAGTTCAGATTTGCCGCGTCCTGTGAAATCCTTAGCGGTTTTTGGGGGTGTTTCCATCAATCCGCAAATGATTCAGCTCCAAAATGTTGAAATTCTGATTGCAACACCAGGGCGATTATTGGATTTGGTGGAAAATAAGGCAATGAATTTATCAGAAGTTGCTATCTTAATCTTGGATGAGGCGGACAAAATGTTAAATTTAGGTTTTCAAGTGGAAATGAATCGAATTTTAGCATTACTGCCCGTCAAAAGACAAAACTTATTGTTTTCCGCAACGCTTGGCAAAGAAATTCATACGATGACTGAAATTGTTTTGCGCAATCCTGTCAAAATTGAAATCGAAGCTCCAACAGAAAATTTGGATTTAATTAAACAAATTGCTTATATGGTCACGGAGGAGCGCAAAGGTCCGTTATTGCGCTACTTGATTAAAGAAGAAGGTTTAAAACAAATTTTGGTTTTTACGTCGTCCATTCATCGGGCAGATAATGTGGTTAACAAGTTGAAAATCAATGGAATAAGTGCTTTGGCATTGCATAGTCAGAAAAGTCAAGGGGCGCGAACGGATGCGTTGCGGTATTTCAAATCGGGTGAAATTAACGTTTTAGTGGCAACGGATTTGGCTTCTCGTGGGATTGATATACCATTTTTACCTTATGTGATTAATTACGAATTACCGCGTTCGCCGAAAGATTATATTCACCGAATCGGCAGAACGGGGCGTGCGGGCGCAACAGGTGAAGCGATTTCGTTCGTCACGGAGGAAGATGAACCTCATTTTTATATTATTCAGAAAAAAATGAAAAGGCGTGTCGAAATCATTGATACACAAGAGATTGCGTTAAAAGGTTACTAAAATATTGATTATCAATATTGATTATCAATATTGATTATCAAGGTTGATTATCAAGGTTGATTAATTCACCTTTTGGAAGGCTTGAAGCCTTCCAAAAGGTGAATTAAATAAATAATTTTGTATTTTTGGCAAAAATACCATAATGAATTATTTTTCCACACCTATCTTATTGATAATCATTGCATTACAGACTTCTGTATATGCGCAAACCACGATTCAAGGCACTGTTTTAAACGACGCTTCTGAACCACTTGTCAATGCGCTGATTTCGCTTTGGCGCGACACTACATTGGTCGAAAATAAGGGCACTCAAACCGATGATAAAGGTTTTTTTAAAATTTTTATTCAGAAAAGCACTCCTAAGCAAAATTTAAATCTTCGTATCTCGTATTTGGGTTATCAAACATTTCGATATGATTTACCCGCTTCGGCTCAAAACATAGATTTAAAAATCATTCGTTTGAGTGCTTCTAATGTCGCACTTTCTACGGCGGTCGTGTCTGCGCAGCGCGAGCCTGTGCGCATTCTGGGCGATACAACCGAGTTTGCGGCAAGCGCGTACAAGGTGCAACCCAATGCACCGTCAGAAGATTTGTTAAAAAAAATGCCAGATGTCGAGGTGAATCGGGATGGAACGGTCAAAGCGCGGGGCGAAACGGTGAAACAAGTGTTGATTAATGGGAAACCGTTTTTTGGGAAAGATCCGCGTGTTGCGTTGCAAAGTCTGCCCGCCGATGCGATTGAAAGTGTTAAAATCTATGAAAAAAGGAGTGAACAAGCCACTTTTTCGGGCGTTGACGACGGCGAACGCGAGATGACGATTGATTTGAAAATCAAACCCGAATATAATAATCGCAATAATGGTAAATTTACAGGTGGGTTCGGAAATGAAGACCGTCATTCCGAACGCGGGATTTATAACCAATTTAGTGATAAAAGTAAGTTAACAGCATTGGCAGCCGCCAATAATATCAACAAAACAGGTTTTTCTGAAGATGATTTTTTAGCAACTGCAACGGGCAATCGGAATGGCGGCGGTGGTGGGCGAGGCAATAATTTTGCCGTCGCGCCCAATACGAATAATGCGGTCAAAGGTTTTCGGAGCATTCAAACGGCGGGCGCGAATTGGATTTTTAATCCAAACAAAAAGTTAGATATAAATTTTAGTTATTTTTACAATGCTCAGAACTCATTGACTGACAAGGAAGTAGAGCGTTTTAATTACTTGTCGGCAACCCATTTTTCAACAATGCGTTCTAAAAGTTTTAGCCCGTTTGATAATAAAAATCATCGGTTGAATTCGATTATTGATTATAAATTGGATACATTTACATCTGTGCGCCTCACTGCAACCGCCGCTTTCAACAATACTCAAACCGAAAGTGCGATTGACGCGTTGAATCGTTTCAAAGACGTGGTGAATCAAAGTCACAATCAACGCATGACGAATAATGATAATATTGGTGATTCGTGGTCGAGTAGCGCGTTGTTGCGGCGGCGATTGCGCAAGGCGGGTAGAACGGCTTCATTGCAATTCACCTATAACCGAAATGAGGCAACTCAAGCCATTCGGAGCATCGGCATAACAGATTATTTTCGCACCTCAGATGGTTCACTTTCTAAAACAGATAGTTTGAATCAAGACGATAACCGCAATAATTACCGCAATCAATATGCAACAAATTTTACTTATACAGAACCGTTCGGAAAACGATGGGTTGCAGAAACCAGTTATCGTTTTATGACAACCGACAATAGTGCAATGCGTAAAGTATTCGATATCAAGCAATTAGATAGAATTGAAAATCAAAAATTAAGCAATGAGTATAACAATTTGTATCAAACACATCGTATCGGCGCGGGTGTGCGTTATGTGAAAGAACAAAAAATAACAATTAATTTGAATTTGGCAGCACAACGTTCTTTGCTGGAAGGTAGATTTATCTCAATAGGCAATATGATTTCAAAACAATTTGAATATTTATTACCCAACATTCGGTTTGAATATACGCCCAAAAAAGGCACTCGATATAATGCTTTTTATGAAACGAGCGTTCAAGAACCGTCTATTGACCAATTGCAACCCATTCGAGATAATACGGATCCATTGAATATTTGGTTAGGGGACTCGTCTTTGCACCCCGAATATTCACATCGAATTAGAGTTATGTATAATTCGTTTCAACGCGAAAAAGGGAGTTTTTGGTCTGCAAACGTGGATGCGAATTGGACACAACATAAAATTGTGAATGGCTTAATGATTGATTCACTATCACGGCGCATTAATAAACCATTGAATTTGAATGATAATCAAATATGGTTTAATTCTAATGGAAGATTGACAGGCGGTTTTCGCTGGTTTAATCAAGCGTTGCGCGTGAATCAGACTTTAAATGGTGGTTTTCAATCAGGTGTCACACCTATCAACGGCGCGGATAATCGAACGCAACAATGGCGCATTGGCACTTCGACCCGTTTGGAATATCGGTATAAAGAAATATTAGAATTGGTTTTAAAGTATAGTTATGATTTGACCGAAACACATTATGATTTGGCTGCATCTCAACGGTTCGATATTCAAGATTGGGAAGCAGAAACCAATTGGACAATGACTCCCGATACGCGATTATCTATTAACTTTGATTATAATTTGAATCATGCCACGAGTTTGAATAGTACGATTGGAATTCCTCTGTTAAACCTTAGTTTTTCAAGATTTTATTTTGCAAATCGGAGTTTGGAATGTCGTTTATTGGTTATGGACGCGCTAAACCGCAATACGGGCGTGACGAGAACCGCCGATGCAAACTATTTTCAGACTGAAAAAACGCGCTCATTGGGTCGTTATGGTATGATAATGTTTGTATATTCGATGAATCCGACGAAGAAAAAACGAGGTGAACGACAAGAAAGACCTGAAAATAATGATAGAGATTTTTGATAAACACATTGATAGTAGAGATAGGGCATTGCCCTATCTCTACGTTATGCAAAAGGCGGCATCGTCATTTGTAATTCCCGTTGAATCAATTGAATCCAAGATTTTGGTAAACTAAGGCAATCCGCAATTTCTTCAACGGTCAATTTACCATTTTTTAAAAACTGCACGACCGCTTGATATACATTAATCGTCTTTTGCAACGATTTGTAACTTGTAATGTAATCAGCTAATGCCTCTGCTTCTACGGAATTTATCCGCGTTAGCAATACGCCACTTATATCTATTTCTATTAAACTATTTTTTTTACTCATATCTATTTCGTTTTAAAATAAGCTGTTACTAATTTTTTTGCGCTTACCGTATCAAATTAGTTTTGCCTCAAAACTCATTTTTATTTTCGTAACATGATTATATCGTAGGATAATCCATCAAATCTCGCAAAACGACCGACGCACAAACGCTCCCAAAGGTCGCGGGCAAATACGAAATCGTCCCATAAGCCGATTTTTTAAAATTGGAACCGTCCGTCAACATCAACGATTCTTTAATCGCAGGTTCATCAGAGAATACGGTTTTCAAGCCTTTACGTATATCATGTTTTTTTAATCTTTTGCGGATTTGCAATGCAAATTTACAAATGCGCGTCTGGCTCAAATCCGCAACTTTAATGCGCGTTGGGTCTAATTTGCCGCCCGCGCCCATCGAACTGACGATTTTCAAACCGCGTTTATACGCTGCTGCTATCAAATACAGTTTTGGCGTGAGGCTGTCAATCGCGTCCACCACATAATCATAATTATTTTCACATAATTTTTCCGCTTCATCGGGCGATAAAAACGTTTTTAAAACAATTAATTTTATTTCTGGATTGATTGCGGTCAATCGTTCTGCCATTAAATCGGCTTTTGACAAGCCGTGCGTTGTTGCCAACGCGGGTAATTGCCGATTGCGATTCGACGGATCTACTACATCGCCATCCACGATTGTCATGCGCCCGACTCCCGCCCGCGCAATGAATTCTGCCGCAAACGACCCGACACCGCCTAATCCTACCACTAAAACGTGTGCATTTTGCAATTTTTGCACATTTTCCGCACCCACTAATAAGGTCGTCCTACCTAACCATGTTAAATCTGCCATATTTAAATTTCTAATTTGTCAGAAAAAATGCAAATTTCGATATTTTTTGTAATTTTGAGCTATTTCAGCCACGAATTTCACGAATTTGCACGAATTTAGAGTGCTTTTGCTTAAAATTCGTGCAAATTTGTGAAATTCGTGGCTCAATTTAGAACAAATGTTCGTAAACTAAAAACAGTTTATATGAGAAATGATTTTATTTATTTTTCGCTGATTTCCAGCATTTTAATTACCGCAATCGGTTATTTTTGGTGGACTCCCGCATGGTGGTTTTTCGCATTTTTAATCCCTATTATTGTTTTGGGCATTTACGATATGACCCAAAAAACACATGCGATTGTCCGCAATTTCCCAATTATGGGGCGACTTCGTTATATGATGGAGTGGTTGCGCCCGAAAATTTATCAATATTTCGTCGAAAGCGATATTGATGGACGACCGTTTAACCGCAATCAACGCAGTATCGCCTATCAACGCGCTAAAAAAGAATTGGATACCACGCCGTTTGGGACGCAACTCAATGTTTATGAAGAGGGTTACGAGTGGATGAATCATTCCATTAATGCCAAAGGTATTAAAGATTTGAATGATGACCCACGCATTATTGTGGGAAATGCGGCTTGTGCCAAACCTTATTCTGCGAGTTTGTATAATGTGTCGGCGATGAGTTTTGGTTCGTTGAGTATAAACGCCGTTTTAGCACTGAATGGCGGTGCAAAAATTGGCAAATTTGCCCATAATACAGGCGAAGGTGGTTTAAGTAAACATCATTTGCAAGAAGGCGGCGACTTGATTTTCCAATTTGGGACAGGTTATTTTGGTTGCAGAACGCCCGAAGGTGTATTTTCCAATGAAGCATTTGTCGAAACCGTGTCGCATGACGCGATTAAAATGATTGAATTGAAACTTTCGCAAGGTGCAAAACCAGGTCATGGCGGCATTTTGCCCGCGAAAAAAAATACACCCGAAATCGCTGCGATTCGAAAAGTGGTTGCTGGAACGGATGTTTTATCGCCCCCGTTTCACTCCGCGTTTAAAACGCCTGTTGAATTATGTCAATTTTTGGGCAAGTTGCGGACGTTGAGTGGCGGCAAACCTATTGGTTTTAAACTTTGTGTGGGGCATAAAAGCGAATTTTTAGCTATATGTAAAGCAATGGTTTTGACTCAAATATATCCCGATTTCATTTCAATTGATGGCGGCGAAGGCGGAACAGGTGCGGCACCTTTGGAGTTTTCGGATCATGTGGGTATGCCTTTTCGGGAAGCATTGGCGTTTGCACATGACGCGCTGACGGGCTTCGATTTGAGACAACATATTAAGATTTTTACGGCGGGAAAGATTGTAAGTAGTTTTGATATGTTTCGGGCGCGGGCGTTGGGCGCGGATGCGTGCTACTCGGCGCGGGCGATGATGTTGGCTTTGGGCTGCATTCAGGCGTTGGAGTGCAATCGCAATACGTGTCCGACGGGCGTTGCGACGCAAGACCCTGAATTGGTTGCGGGTCTGGTCGTTTCCGACAAAAAAACACGGGTTGCCCGTTTTCAACAATCTACGGTGCATGGTTTTGTGGAATTATTGGGCGCGGCAGGCTTGGAACGACCCGAACAAATCCGTCGTTCGATGATTAATCGGCGCATTTCAATGCAAAAAGTAATGCGTTATGATGAATTATTTCCATATATGAAACAAGGTGCTTTGTTGAATGAAAAAATGATTCCGAGTCAGTGGAAAATTTATATGGAGGAAGCCAATCCGAATAGTTTTGATAAAACATTTGAGGATTTATCTGTAATGTAATGATGAATGATGAATTCATTGATTATCAATTAATTATGAATTTTAATTTTTGTTGAACGACTCAAAACAGGACGCGAATTTTACGAGTTTTGTCGCCAAATTCGTAAAATTCATGTCCCGTTTTAAAGTGCGCTCCAAGTCGCTTATCCGCACGAACCTTAAAATGATAAATATGAAATAAAAAAATGATTTTAACAGATTTGCACATTTCAAAAAGAAACCGTATCTTGCAGTTGAATTAACAATTGAGAAAACTAAATTGTTTGTTTAAAGTATTTGTAATTGATTATCAATCTTTTAAACAAAATGATTTATACAAATGTAAAATATCGATGCGTTATTTAGTCTCACTCAACAAGGATGAAGCCTTCAAAAAAGTATTTGGAAATCTATCTATCGCAAAGGCTTTCTTGGAAGATTTGCTGAATGTTCGTATCCAAAGTATCGAACGGTTGGAACGCGACCATAAAATTACGGATGCTGCATCTATTGTTCGCTTTGATTTTCGGTGTCGAATTGACGGCAAGGATGTGATCATCGAAATGCAACAAGATAATTATAATTATTTGGTCAAGCGGTTTTATCTATATCATTGTTTGAATACGAGCCTGCAATTAGAGGTCATCGAAGACCGCACTTATACCGATAGCCACACTGGAAAG
>JBEEMZ010000009.1:0-38313 GCA_041192405.1 Bacteroidota bacterium
AACAAAAATAGGGAATTCGTTACCAAAAAAAATAAAAAAAAGGGCGTGATTTATCCTAAATTTTAGAAAAAGGGGTAGAAAAATAAAAAGTCGCAAGTTTTTAAAACCTACGACTTTTTATTAGATTACAAACAATTCATAAAGTATTATCAATCCATATTTTATGATTTAATTATGATTCTTCATCCACTAAAAAACAAGACCCCGCCGCCAAAAGCAAACAAACGCCTGCCAAAATAAGTGCATTACGCGGGTCATCGCCTAATAAACTTTTATAGAAAAGTGGCACCGTTAACATTCCAATAAATTGCGGCACACAAATAAATCCATTGAAAATACCCATATATACGCCCATTCGTTCGCCCGAAACCGAATTTGCCAACATTAAATATGGCATTGACATAATCGAACCCCAAGCTAAACCGATTAATGACATGCCAACCAAGTAAATCATTTTATCATTGGACAACATGGTAATGAAAAACCCAATCGCCCCAATGGTCAAAAATAAAGCATGGGTTGACCGCCGACTGCCCATTTTTTTGACAATCATCGGTATGAAAATCGAAATCGTAAAACACATGATACTAAACATCGCAAAACAAAGTCCGCCCCATTTGCTACCCGCTTCAAACCCAATTTTATTTGCCTCTGGACTGGGCGCGTTAAAAGCATATTTGGCAACCGCCAATGAAAGGTATTGCCACATCAACGGCAAACCGTACCATGTGAAAAATTTAACCCACCAAAGTTGCTTCATTACTTTCGGCATTTCAGAAAGCGACGCAAGGATTTCTTTGAAAACAGATAATTGAAGAATGCCATACAACACTACGAAAATTCCAGCTGCCCATTTTACACCTGCAACAGCACCGCCTGTCCGCGCTGCAAACAATGCGCCCATAAGTGCCGCGCCAATCGCCAATGCCAAATGCCAAAATTGAATATTTTTGGTTTGTTGCTCCGTAAAAATATGCGGTTTTTTATAGTCTTCACTTACAGGAGGATACTCTCTTGTGGTGTACATCGTCCAGAAAATCGTCGCTAAAATCGCCGCCGCACCAATATAAAACGGATACCGAACTGAATTCGGAATGCCATTAGAAAGTGCGCCTGCTTCCGTAGATAATGCCATCGAAATCCCTATCAATGGCAAAATATAAGCCATCAAATTCGCCAAAGTCTGCCCAAAACCAACCATAAAGGATTGTACAGAGAAGCCCGTCGGACGCTGCTCCTCATTTAGCATGTCACCAACGAAGGCGCGAAACGGCTCCATCGAGGAGTTCAAACCTGCATCCAATAACCACATCAAGCACGCTGCCATCAAAACAGAACTTGAATTAGGCATCAAAATCATGGCAATACTGCCCACAATCGCACCTATAAAGACATACGGTTTTCGCCGCCCCCACGTTGGAGACCAACTTTTGTCCGAAAGCGCACCAATAATCGGTTGCAAAAGAAGCCCTGTCAACGGGCCTGCGAGCCAAAGTCCAGGAATAGACGCTTCATCCGCGCCCAAATACCGATAAATCGGACTCATATTGGCTTGTTGCAAGCCGAATCCGTATTGAATCCCTAAAAATCCGAAACTCATATTCCAGATTTGCGAAAAACTTAAGTTTGGTTTCTTCTCCACTTGTAGAAATGCGATTGGTTGTAAATAAACGATTAATTTTTTTTGTTAGACGTTATGTGTCACAAATATAAAACAATTAGCTAAAAAAAAGCATAAAAAAAGAGCAATGATGGTTTCCATCATTTGCTCTCATAAGAAATCACCCGACTGTTATTTTCTGATTCAGTAATTGAATGCTTCTAAAATTAAATTCTTTTTTTCAAAAAGAATCCATTTTTTCGCCAAAAAAGCAATGAAAGCGGCATTAAAAAATGAATTTGTCTTTAAAACCACACTTTAATTATGAATCTCATAATCACAATCACGATGCTAAGGTACAGCACTTTTTTAACTTTGCAACCATTTTACCATATTTTTTTTTATTTTTTTTGAAAATAAAAAAACGTTTGACTGAAAATGGTATGATTGCCAAATATTATTTGATATTTTTATTGTCTGCTTATGAAATATTTTTCATGTATAAAATAAAGGTTCAAAAAAAAAATGCAAAAAAAATGTAAATTTCACAACATGGTATCCTAAAAAGGATTACTTTTGCGTCGGAAATAGACAATATTTCCAAAGGGGCTGATCGGAATTGACGGGAAAGCCTATCGGTTAGTATAAGCATGCCGTGACACGATCCTATCACACGTAAAAAGATGGTTCAACAATTTAGCTGGCAACTATAACTATGCCATGGCTGCTTAATTTCGGACGAAGTTAAGTTCCATTGTGCTGTTCGTTTGAGGTTACATACAAAACGTTCCGCGCATAATCCAAATTGTAACTATTCTGAAGGTTTTCTCGCCTGAAAGAAGACACCTCATCGGGGATAAGGTAGAAGCATGGGCGTGTTTTTTGTCTTTCTTCTGCTCGAAAAATTAATAGAAAACTAAGCATGTAGAAGGCTTTCAGGTACTTTGTTCGGACCAGGGTTCGATTCCCTGCGGCTCCACTTTTTTTACAACAAGTTGATTATCAATTTGTTACAATAGCCAAAAAATAGGTATCTGTTTGCGAATAGATACCTATTCTTCGTAATACAATTCAGTAATTCATAAAAAATATATGTAAAATGCCTAAATCCTATTCTAAATTTACCATTGAAGACCTTAATAATATTGGCATTGAAGTCGTAGAAGCCCCCCTTTTTGTAGGTCAAGCGATTACGCCTGTCGTACCGACCGATTATTTAAATATTACACTTGAAAGAAATGCTCGTCGAAAATTAAGGTCTGAAAAAGCCAAATCTGAATTTATTATTTCGCCCATTTTGGCAGATTTAGAAGAAAAAAGTAAAGGCACTTTTGCTTGTTTCTCGGGTTATCAATTTAATGTGGATGTAAAATTGGGTTTACGCGGTTTTTGTGATTATATTTTTTCGCTCAAATCGGATGCTGTTGTCATTGAAGCACCTGTTTTTTGTGTAGTAGAGGCAAAAAATGATAATTTGGATGAAGGCATGGCGCAATGTATTGCTGAAATGTACGCAGCACAGATTTTTAATGAGCGCAAAAAACGACCAACAGAATCTATTTATGGCGTTGTAACATTTGGTTTTGAATGGAAATTTGTCTTATTGCGTCAGAAAAAAGCTACCATTGATACCAATATTTATTACTTAAATCAATTGCCTCAAATCTTAGGCATTATGGAATTTATTATTGTAAATGCCGCAAATCATTGATTATCAATTAATTGAATTAGGAATGAAGGAATTTCAAGAACGCATATATACTTTGCGCAGGATGGTTTTGTGATTTCGCCAACCAACCGTTCGGCTTGAGAAAGGGCAGGGGTGGAGATAGATGCTTTTTCCAAAATCACAAAACCATCCAACGCGAAGTATATCTTTAATTCATTGAAATTCCTTTGTTTCTAATTCTTAGAATTTAAAACTTACCTTCGGCGATAAAAAAAGAATAATGCCTCCTTTTCCTGTCGCTATCGCATAATCACCTGGCGTTGTAAAAGCAGCAATGAGCGAATAAGACCAATTAAAATTTGGATTATATGTCATATCAAAATAATATTGATTGCCCCACTTATAATCAACATTTTGTTTTAAATTATTTCCATTCGTCCGCCCTTGCACCATGCTTGGCGTATAAACACCATCTTGCAAACTCGTTCGACTGATTGCAAAAAAACCGCCATATAAAGTCAATTCAGGAGACGCTTTATACCGAAAATAAGGATTCCAATGAGCTATATTCGCCAAACTCAACGGAATCGCAACGCCAAACGGCGCACGAGCATATAATGGATTATATGTATTTAATTGCCTGTCAAATGGGTCTTTATCGCCCGATTGATAGCTCCATGACAAGCCTATAGTCAAAGGCTCGGTACTCGAAAATTGATAATGAATATCACCACCAATACTTAAAGCATTGATAATGAATTCATTAAAGGAACCAAATTGATACGTTAGTTCTAATTCGTAATTCAACTTGGCGGGCGTTGAAAAGGCTCTTAAACCCAACATGGAACGCCGTTCAGCACCCGAAAAACTACCATATTTGAGCCCGTTGGAGCGAAAATGGAGCGCGTAATAATCCATTGATAAGCGATTCGGTATTATTTTTTGAGTGGCATAAATGCCTGTTACACCTTTCGTAAAAGTAACGTCATCGCCAATTTTAGGTTTGCCAATCACAGGCGATACACTCAAAACATCTACTGTCCAATCCTTTTTTTTCCAACGCAACGTCGCTCCATCAAAACTTAATCGCGTATTTGGCAAGTCTCGAACGCTCAACAAACGACTATTGCCATAAATCACTTCTTGACGACCCACCCGCACTCGCCAATCGGTCCCCGATTTCCAATCCACAAAGCATTGATGTAAAGACAATTGATTTTCATCCACTTCAAGCGTAAGCGGATTTGGATTCAAAAAACGATTGGTATTATTGAGTTGAACGAAGATTTTATAGTTTTGCCCTAATTCCAATTGAGCATGCAACATCGCCCGATGCCAATGTTGTGTAACGGACGCTTTTTTAAAAGTAGGCGGCACATCCCCAAAATTAGGATTCGCAATTAAATACAATTGCTCCCGCAAATCGCCTCCCCATGAAAACCAATTTGCTTTACCCAATCGGAACATTTTATGTTTGTCAAAACCTGCGCGAGTAGAATCTGTTTTTAAATGCTCAAACTGATCATTATAACGCAATATTTGCATTGGATTTTGGGTTTGTGCAAAACAAAATTGCGTTAACCCAATCAAAATTAAAGACTGTATTGTTTTTTTTCTCATAATTTTTAAAGTAATATTTGATATTTCAATACAGTAATCAAGCCAATTTGAGGTTCAGTTTTAATTTAGGTAACTATTTCTCCTTCTTAAAAATAGATAAAAACTCGCCCGCCGAATCAAATTCGCGGCGATACCGAATCCCCATTGCTGGTTTATAGCGTCTGCCATCCAAAACTTGGTCATAAGTTTGTGAAATGCGGATTTTAAAACGGCGGTCTTCCGTAATCGCGTATTCCACAATAAAATCGCCGCCCACAAACAATTCATCCGAACTCAAAACCTTGCGCTCAACACCTACACCCGCCGCAAGACTCCATCTATCATCTTTGCCAAAAGTCTTAGCGGCTTTGAATTGAACCCTATGTTCCGCTTTTCCAATGTTTTGAATATTATCTAAACCTGCTATATTATAACCAATCTGCAAATCAACGCCTTTCACGTAATCCGCCAAAAAACGATTCATCATGCTTGATAACAATTCCGCAGCCGTATTTACGCCCCCCGTTTGCAGCTGTTGCGCACCCAAAAATTGGACATCCGATGGCAAAAATCCGCCAACTAAAATTAATCCAAACATTTGCCGATTTAATTCATTGGGTTCCTGCCGCAACGTGCGAATCTTGTTATCTACAAAATTTTTCAATTGCCCCGTTAATTTCGGAAGCCCGACCTCAAAACTAACATCAGGTTTCAACATCGCGCCCTGCAAACGCAACGTCACATCCACAGGAGTCGGCTTTCCCGCGTCGTTCATCACCTCATTACTCGCGCCAACCAAATATTCTTCCACTAAATTGCGGGGCGAAGTCATCAAACCTTTGTACGCCGCGTCAATACTGATTTGCGCATCAAACGGACTTCCATTCCATTTGATAAAACCACCTTCCTTAATCGCAAAGTTTTTATTCACAACGCGCAATAATGTAAACAAATAATCGCCTTTGACAATATTATATTGTCCTTTCATCTCCATTTCGCCGCCGCGCTCGAAGGTTAATTGCAAATCGCCTGTACCCCACGACTTAATATTATCACCCGCCACTTCATCGAAAATCAAATTGGTTTCTGCTTCGGGCGTAAGCGTTAGATTCATATCAAAACTAACACCGTTCAAATCTTTCACACGCGAGGTGGGCATTGGTTTACTTCCTGGAATTTCTCTTTTTGTAGCAAATATAGTTGCGCCAGAAGTGTCTGCAACCAAATTTTTGTTCTTAAACTTGACAAATTTCAATTCGGTCGCATTTTGCTCTTTGGCGAATGGGAATACAATTTTGGTTCCTTTACCCGCCGTTGCGATGACTTTAATATTGGGTTTGTCGAAATCGCCTGTAAATTGAATGTCACCTGCGCCAATGGCTTTGCCATAAAATAAAGGATTATCAGCCCGTGTGGTGTTTAAACAAACGAATTTAGGCGCAATCATTCGCGCTTTTAAACCAAAATTCTTCAATCGGTCATGTGATAACCCCCCTTCAACAATTGCCTTATTGCCTTCATTATCTTCGATGATACCACCCGTCGCATCCAACATTTTGTTATTTATTTTGATAACCGCATCGCGTATAAAAATCCGATTTTTAAGATAATCTATCGTCACAGCCGCATCATATAAGCGCATTCTGCCTTTTGTCTCAGGATAATTGTATTGTCCCGTCAAATTCAACTCGCCTTCAACGCGTCCTTCGGTGCCAGACATACCACTTTCAATCAAATAGTTTAAAATATTAAACGGCATGTTTGTCGCTCTCAAATCAACCGCTATATCATTTTTCTTAAACGCGCCTTTTGCCGTCATCATATCGTTCGGATAATAGCGTCCTTCGATGACTAATTGTTCAGGTGTTTCATTTTTCTCTTTTTTCGCTCCAATCATTTGAGTATCAATCTTCCACAAGTTGATATACGCATATACATAACTTTTCAAATCTACCATGTTCACTTCCACATCCAATTTGCCTCTATCATCTTTATTGATGAAAAATCGCTCCAATGAAGCCTTAAAATTTAAATTGGTCAATTTAAAAATATCATCCGTCGAAGCGTCCACTTTATATTTTCCACCCAAGCGAAAACGATTGTCATTCACATACTTATTCACTGCGGATAAGTCGAAACCGTCCAAAGTTGCGTGAATTCCTTTGTTATTAAAAGATTGAAAACTAATGCTATAATCCCCATTTTTAAAATCAAAATTGTTAAAATGAACGTAATTCTGATTAAACAAAATGTAGTTTCCTGTATCTGCGACCCATTTATCATTGAAAAAATGCAAGGTAGAATTGTCAAAAGCCAACCGATATAAGGTATCCAAAGGCGTTAAAGATGCCTTGATACTCAAACTATCAAATAAAGCAGGCTTGTCTATGGAGAAAAAAGCATCTACGGTAAGCCCTATTTTCAAGGTATCGCCATACAATGTGTTTGAAAATTTGATATTTTTAAAACATTTTCCACTAATTTCGTCGCCTATTCGAGTATTGTAAACTTCTAAAGTAAACGGCAGCGTACTACCCGTCCTATTTCCAGAAAACTCAATCTCTCTAAAATGAAAATCTCCATAATGCACTTGTTCTGGAATATTCAATTTAAAACTCAATTCATTGGCTTGATTATCAAAATTGCCTATAAAGGTTGCCTGCTTAAATGGTTTAAAAGCAGTATCAATCAAATACGTTAAATTTTTAGAATCTTTAATTTGAATCGTATATTTAAATGATTGATTTGCAATGGTTTTATAATCGGGCAATAAATGTAAATCTTTTGTCAATCGTGGATGATTGAGCGCAAAATGCTGTTTCAAAGCCTCTGGAATGGCTTCAATATCAAATTTTCCAACCAAATCTACTGAAAATACTTCCGAATCAACCCAAAAATGTTTCTCCTGCGCATCATCTATGTAAGATTTTAATTTTAAATGGTCTATTTCAATAATATCTTTTTGTTTTAAAACCAATCTCAAACCACTTACGGTTGCCTCGCCATTTAAATTCGACAATTTATCACCTGACAATTTCATCATAATTTTGCCTGTCACTACTAAATCATCTTGCACAAGGTTTAATTTTTTTAAATCTAATTTATAAATCTCTGATTTAAAATCATATAAAGGTTTATCACCTGCAAAATTGACCGTTCCATCAAAATTAAAATCCATATTATCATCCTTACCCGTCAAATGCCCTTCAAATAAATCGGAACGCAACTCACCGCTTACCGTCAAATTGCGATACGCATAATTTTTAAACCAAAAACTTTCCACTTTTGCGGCTAAATTGGCTCTCGGATGCTTTTTTGTGATACCTAAACCATCTTTCACATACGCTTTAAACGTAATTTTACCAAAATCAGGATTATTCGTCCATTTACCCAAATCGAAATCTTTAAAAGCAACATCACCACTATAGGTTGCATTATCTTTGCCTGGCTTAAGGTTAAGTCGCAATTCATGTCCTGCAACCTGTCCAATATCCGTTTTTAACACGCCATTGACTACAAAATCTTGAAAAAAGCCTTCAAAACTGCCCCTAAAATCTAAATTCCCTAATTTATCTGCTTCCATAGGCGGCTCAAATCCAGGAAGCAACTGCCGTAGTGACTTTACATTCGATTCTAAACGCTTAATTTTCAAATGCATCATTTCTTCATCCTTCACTGCCAAATTATGCGTTTCAATATCACCTTTGAATTTAAAATATTCGTTTAATTTCAAATTGATGTCATAACCTTTCAACGAATTGACTTTTCCACGCAATATTCCTTCCATTGTCGCTAACGAATTTTTGTTTTTGACAAAAAAATCATTATGCTCCAACGGCGGCGCAAATGCCATGATATCTTTCAACATAACTTTTGAGTCGTGAATGCGCGCATCCATATATACCGTATTATTGTAATCTTTGAAATCAGCCAACCCATTCGGATGCTTCATTACAAACGTATCTCCCAAAATAGAATAAGGCGTAATGATTTGAATACCATTGAGTTGTGTCTCAGTAGAAGAAACACGCGTTTCATTCACAGAACATTTATTGATGACAAAACCACTTGCTTCATCCAGTGAAATGCCATCTACTGCGCCTGTAACAACCCCTTCCGTAAACAAAATGTTGTGCATACTCGCTTGAATATTCAACACTTTTAAATGGTCAAAATCCAACAAATGTTTGGGTAAAAATGGTTTTGGAGTCCGTTCCCAATCGTCTAAATCAAATTTTCCATCGTTAATGCGCACAAAATCAATCCCCATTCGGAACGGTTGACGCACTTTCATAGGAGTGCAACTGTCCGTTTCGAGCGAAATAACGGGTTTATCAGGACGCGTCGGCAAAGGATTTGGGAGAAATTCAGTTATTTTGACAATAGGTTGATGAATTTTCACTTCGCTGAAATGCAAAAAATTGTTTGGAAAATCCATAGACTCTGTGTGAATGTCTGCACCAAATAGTTGCGCAGTCAATCGCTGACCACCTCTTTTATCATCCTTATCAAACCAAACATCCCGTAAATGAATATGACTAATTCTAATATCAATAGGTGTTTTTTCTGGTTTTGGTATAGTAGAGGGCGGATTAAAGTAATCCAATAAAAATTGCAACGTATAATCATATTCGCCAATCGGTCGGTGCATATTGAACTTGACTCCCGACAAATAAACCGTATTAATCCAAACAATTTGATTGAAAATAAGCGGTGACCAATCTAAATCTGCACTTAAATCTTTGACATAAAGCAGCGTATCACCACGCAAATCGTTAATATGTAAACCATTAGCAATCAACGATCCATTGTAATCAAAATAGAATTTTTGAATTTCGACTTTGGTATGTAACGCTTCAGATAGTGCGTGAGTCACTTTGCCAATTGCCCAATTTTGGACGGTTTCTAACCTAAACAAAAACACGAATGCGATCCATCCTCCAATCAGATAAAACACGAACTTTCGCGTCCAGCGCAACATCCGTTTCCATAAAGGCGGGTGGCGAGACAACGTATGGACTGTTTCAGAATGTGTAGCATTTTCAGAAACAGGCGTTTGTTCGGATAAATTATCAGGTTGCTGCTCCAACATTGTAAGTTTTGTTCAAATTTTGAACCATAATTTACTTTTTTAGGGTTCAAATGACATCATTTGAATCAAGGACCCGAATTCTTTATAAAAACGCATGTCCTTGATTCCTTCAAATTCGTGGATTCCTAATTCAAATATAATTTAATTAGGCTGCAATGCTGCAAACTGTTTTTCATATAAATTTCTGTACAATCCATCTTCATGTTGCAATAATTCTTGATGTGTTCCAAATTCACGCACTTCTCCCCTATCCATCACCATAATATAATGAGCATGGCGAATCGTACTCAAACGATGCGCAATGATAATCGAAGTCCGTTTCGCAATCAATTTTTCAATCGCATATTGAATCACACCTTCTGTTTCGGGGTCAATTGAGGAAGTCGCTTCATCCAAAATCAAAATATCGGGGTCACAAACCAATGCACGCACAAACGAAATCAATTGTCGCTGCCCCATACTCAAAGTCGCGCCGCGCTCCATGACTTGATAATCATATTGATTTGGTAGTTTATTTATAAATAGGTCAGCACCAATCATTTGTGCTGCTTCAATAACTTTTTCTCTTGAAATCGAAGGGTCGCGCAAGGTAATATTATCCATCACCGAACCCGAAAATAAAAACACATCTTGCAATACGACCGAGATTCTGCGCCGATATGTTGCCAAATCATATTGTCGAATATCCAATCCGCCTGCCTCAATAGAACCATTTTGAATCTCATAGAAACGACTTAATAATCCTGTAATCGTCGTTTTACCCGAACCTGTACTGCCCACAATCGCCAATGTCTCCCCATATTTTAGGGTAAAACTAACATTTTTTAAAACTTTATTTTGCAAATCATAAGCAAAATCAACATTTTTAAATTCAATATTGCCTTTTAAACGATTTACAGGCACTTTCCCAGTCGCCTCATCAAAACTTGAGTCATCTAACAAATTAAATACGCGATCCGCAGCGACCATCCCCATTTGCAACACATTAAATTTATCTGCCAACATCCGAATCGGACGAAATAACATATTCAAATAAACGGGAAACGCGACCAGCACTCCTAACGTGATTTCATTTCCAATCACGCCTCGCGCACCATACCAAACCATCAAACCCAAAGCCGCCGCCGAAATGATTTCAACCAATGGAAAAAAAACCGCATACGCAAAAATGGCATCTAAATTAGCTTGCGTATATTGGCGATTAATTGCGCTAAAACGTTGTTTTTCACGATTTTCTGCATTAAAAATTTGAATAATTTTCATTCCAGAAATATGTTCTTGCAAGAAAACGTTCATTGCCGCAACTTGATTGCGCACTTGTTGAAAAGATTTAGCAACCTCGTTTTTGAACCAACGTGCGCCCCAAATTAAAAAGGGCAAAACCGTCATACATACGAGCGTTAATTTCCAACTCGTCCAAAACATAATCCCCAAAATGACGATTAAACTCAATAAATCGGCAATAATTGTAATAATTCCTTCTGAAAAAACGCTATTAATGGTTTCAATATCACTAATCGTTCGAGTGGTGGACGTACCAATAGCCGTTTTATCAAAGTATGATAAATTTAACTGCGTAATGTGTTGAAATACACGGATTCGCAAATCTTTGACTACCGATTGTCCTAAAATACTGGTCGCATAATTAAAAATATAGAGCAAAATAGTCTCGAAAATCAACAAAAAGATGAGTATAATTGTCATTCGAGTCATGCCTTGAATGTCAAATTTAAAAATATGTTCATCTACCATTTGTTGAATTAAGTACGGTCTCACGCTGGACAACGGAGCAAGTACGACGGCTAAAATAGCGGCTCCGACGAATAATCCGCGATACGGACTTGCCAAAGCGATGATGCGCCAAAATAGTGGCGCGTTGAATTTTTTTTTCGTAGGCTCCATTGCTATTTATTAAGGATGAATGATGAGTAGTTAGTTGGTTAGTTAGTTGGTGAGTAAGTGAAGTAATTGATAATCAATCATTTAACCAACCAACTAACTAACCGACCAACCAACTAACCAACCAACTAATCATCATTACTTATACGTCAAATGTAATTTCTACTTCGGTTGTGGTCGGTCGAGCTTGGCAAGTCAATATATAACCTTGCGCCACTTCGTCGTCATCTAAGGCAAAACACGCATCCATTGACACTTTTCCCTTCAAAACTTTCGCCATACATGTCGAACACGCGCCCGATGTACACGAATACGGCGGGTCTTTTTTTAAAGCCATCAGCGTTTCCAACACCGTTTTATTCTTGGCAACACCTGTAACAATGGTTTCACCATTTAAATGTACAGTCATTTTCACCCCCGAAACGCCATTTGAAGAAGCCGTCGAAACAGGAGCAGCCGCATTAGAATTAACAAAATGTTCTTGATGAATGCTTTTTTTATCAATCCCGCGCTTTTCCAATGTGCTAACAACTGCTTGCATCATGCCTTCTGGACCGCACGTAAAGTAAACAGACTCCCGACTGCGCGGTGGATTATTCGTTAAAAATTTCTCAACAGATTGATTATCAATGCGTCCGATGCTTCCTGTCCAACCAATTGTCGCTTTTTTGAATAATCCAGATAAACCACCCGCTTTCATTTTTTGCGGCTGACTAAGGATATGTTCCACAAAAATTTGACCCGCATACCGCTTTTCGAGTGCGTCTAACTGATTTTTGAAAATCATTGAAGCCTCCTCTCGATTACCGTACAAAAGGAAAACAATACTTTGCGGTTCTTGTTCTAAAATTGTTTTTAAAATAGACATTAAGGGCGTAATACCACTGCCCGCACCAAACAAATAATAGTTTTTACGCTTGCTCACATCGGGTTTCAGCGTAAAACGACCTTCGGGCAATGCCATTTCGACCTTCATGCCAACCTTCAATTGATTGCAAATATAATTCGAAGCCAATCCATTTTTGACTTTTTTGACCGTCACCGTCAAATCTTGCTCAATCGGACTGCTCGACATCGAATAAGCGCGGCGCACCGATTCATTTTTAATATCCAATTTCAAAGTCAAATATTGACCCGCAGTATAAACAAATTGTTGTTTTAAATTTTCGGGAACTGCAAACGTAACAGATACCGTATCTGCCGTTTCTTGCACGATTTTACTAACAGTCAGGTGATGAAACTCCATCTTTTAAATAATTGGTTGATTTTGATGATTTAGAAAAATCATTTTAAGGAATTTGAAGCGCGAAATTAAACAAAAAATAGCTATTTTTGCAAAAACGTTTGAAAAATGAAGGATTTTAAATATTTGATTGCGTATTTGCTGCCCGCAAGTGCCTTTTTAGGACTTGAATGGAAAGGGTATTGGCTGTTTTTTACAGTCATTTTTGCGTTTGGATTATTGCCATTGGGTGAAATGATTTTGCCACAGCACTATGACAATACGCCCGAAGCTAATGAAACAACGCGTTCCAATACGCGCTTCTTTGATTGGCTGCTTTATTTGCATTTGCCACTACTTTATTTATTAATCTTCAATGCTTTATATGTTTTTAAAAATAATGATTTGAGCATTGTGGAAACAATTGGCATGGTGATGAGTGTAGGTATTATTGTGAGCAGTTTTGGAATCAATGTGGCACATGAATTGGGTCATCGCTCGAATCCGAAAGAACAATTTATATCGAAAGCATTGTTATTAAGTGCATTATACATGCACTTTTTTATTGAACATAATTTAGGGCATCATAAAAACGTTGCAACCGATGAAGACCCTTCTTCTGCACGAATGGGTGAAAATATGTATGCGTTTTGGTTTCGTTCGGTTAAAGACAGTTATATCAGTGCTTGGAATTTGGAAGCAGTCCGCTTGAAAAAATTGGGCAAACCTGCGTATAGGATTGATAATCAAATGGTTTGGTTTCAAATTATTCAAATCACTTATTTGATTTTGATTGGAATCTTTTTTGGATATGTTGCCATTTTACTGGCGATTGGTTTTGCGGTAGTCGGTTTTTTGTTATTGGAATCGGTCAATTATATTGAACATTATGGTTTGCGGCGGCAAAAATTAGCTTCAGGCAGGTACGAACCTGTTTTGCCTAAACATTCTTGGAATTCTAATCACGAATTAGGACGCATTTTTCTCTATGAATTGACCCGTCACTCCGACCATCATTACAAATCTACTCGAAAATATCAAATTTTACAACATTATGAGGATGCACCGCAATTGCCTTTTGGCTATCCGATGTCTATTTTAATCGCTTTACTGCCACCAATTTGGTTCAAAATGATGGATAAAAGATTGATTTAAAATTAAAAAATATTTTTTTTATTTGCAAATGATTTATAAATCTTATTTTGATTTATAAATCATTTTATTTAAATGAATTACACATATAAAAATATTTTATTCTAAAAATACCGATACAAAGGAATTGCCTACCCTTCCTTTTCGGACTACCTTTGTATCAACAAAACGAAAAAACAACAGGCTTAGAACAATTAACAAACGAATCTTACAAATTTTTTAAACGAATTTTACAGTACGATTAAAGCAATTTTTGAAAACATACATCGTGGCACCTTACAAGATTTTAAAACATACAGTTAGAATACGAATTTTAGAGTACCGTTATTTTGATTCCTAAGGAATGACAATTTGAAAACATACCATTTGGAATACGAATCTTACAGCATCTTTTCAAAATCTTACATTCAATTTACAAAATTTTAAGCAATATATATCTGAAAGCGAATTTTATAATTATTTAATTTCGAATCTTACGACAAAACAAAACTTTTATTTTTATTTTATAAAAACAAAGAACAAATACGAGCCGTTTCCAAGAGCGAATCTTACAAAAAAACAAACAATTAATTTTAAAGTCGAAACAAAAAACAAGCAAATCGTGAGCAAACCTAAGATTTTTACGGATTTCTAACCCTGTCATCTAAAAAAATAGATGCGATTGAACAAACAAAAAATTTAAACAAACAATTTAGCAAATATTTGTACAAACACCATTCGAGACTTTTAGTTGGCATAAAAGCGGCGATACTTGATAAGTGTCGCCGCTTTTTTATGTCACTTATAGACCCCGAAAAACGGTTCCATCCTTCCTAAAATCAGTTATTCTTGGATATTCATTCGTTTTTAATTGAAATCATTATCCGCAATTTTATAACAAATTTAATATCCTATTCATGTTTTAAATTTCATAAAATATTTATAATCAATACTTTATTTTTTAACCTTGAAAATATGTGTTTCTAAAAGAGTGTCATAAAAATACAGAAAAATACATCGTTTTTGCAGAATACGGAATATATTACATAGGTGTTTAACAAAATTACTGACACTAAAAGCAGCAAAAAATGAGGAGATTACACGATATGAAAAACCATTTTTCAACATTTGAATTGTTGAGCGAAGACCAAAAAAAAGTCGTTACAGGCGGCAAAAATATCGCAGAAGAGACTAAGAGACGTGAAAAATTGTCTCTTCCAAACCATTCAACAGCAAGTCGTTATTCAGAACGCGACTGTTTTGGTTGGGATGTTAGCGGCGTTTGTGCAAGATATTTTTAATTATTAAATTTGTAATTATTTTAAAATCAAATATTTAACAATCACTTTCTTTACAAATCCTATGAAATCAATTGAAACGATTAAAAAGATGTTGCAGCACAAGGAAATCCTTACAGTGCGTCAAACCCTTTTGATAAAAGGGGGCGATGACACCACAATCGCTTTGGACGATAATAAACGACCCGAACGACCTGGTGGTGGCGTGAGTACGCACTAAACCAACACATTTTTAAAGACAGCCTCAATTAACAATCGCCGCGATACCTATATATAGGTGTCGCGGCTTTTTTTTAAACACATCTTGTTTGAAACACATAGGTACATGGGGCACATAGCGTTGATTTTCAATACGTTGTGCCTTGATTAAGAAGGTTCGGATGCATTTCAAAATAACTATTTAATCTATGTAAATGCGTTTCCACCAAAAGTATAGATTAAAATACGAATCTTTTTTTTGTAGAACCGCCTGATATTGTGAAATATCCGTACCCTTTTTGCAAATTTGTATATAACAAAACAGGCTCCGCAAATGGATTGTCTCTCGAATCGCTATACAACGTATATGATTTATTATACAGATACCTATCTTTTGCAATCGGTTGCAAACGGACTGTAATGGTATCGCCCACTTGTGGTTGCCCCCTTGAAAAATAAGGTTGTAGCAGCCATTTGTAGGTTTTTCCATTAAATGCCTTATCTATTAACATCGTTTCATTACCATTATCACCTGTCGAAGCAAGATGGGTTAATGCATAAGTAGTTGAATCCCAACTATTTGCACCAAATTGATACTTCCAAGTCGCCTCTGCTTGATAAAAATTTTCCTCGTTTGCAGGGTCATTAAACTCTATTGTGTATAAATCCACTTTACCGCCAAAGGCATCTACACCACCTTGGGACACAAAAGTTGCCTTTACAATCGGCACCAAAGATGGCACTGTTTGAACCGCCGTCACGGTTTCAAAATTCGGCGCACTGACTTGTAAACGGTAAGTCGAGTGGTCATTCAATGGAATTGTCTGACCACTCGTGTAATAACCATTTTTTGCAGAAGTAAAGGTTGTCCATAGCACATCA
Source organism: Bacteroidota bacterium (assembly GCA_041192405.1). GTDB lineage: Bacteria > Bacteroidota > Bacteroidia > Chitinophagales > Saprospiraceae > JAAFJT01. Next base: position 16,591 of record JBEEMZ010000009.1, read on the forward strand.
TTTTTGAAAAGTTGCACTTGCACACCCGACACGGTATCCACTCTATCCCAACGATTTAAACTTTTGGGGTCTAAGAAACCATAGCTTTTGCTCACAAAGACGCGCAATGAATCACTATTGGGTTCAAAATCGGCAGCAACCACTAATTTAGAAGTATGCGGCGGAATATCTAATTCAACCACAGGCGAAAAAAATTCTTCTGGGTCACAAGCCATTAAACTAAAAATAAGCAATATTAGCCAATTATATTTTATTAATTTCATTTTTTCAGAATTTTATATTTTAATATTAAATTTTAAAACTTAAAACTATACGCTACTGATGGAATAATTGGAAATAAACTGAATTGACGATACACATTCTGATAAGACGGGCTCCCTGGTGCAGGATTTGGAATGGATTTCGTCCCATTCATAATCGTATATGGATTTGCGCGATTATACGCATTATACGCGCCAATACTCCATTTGCGTTCATAGTTTTTCTTCTGTTTCGAAAATTCTAAATTAATATCCAACCTATGATAATTTGGCATTCGGTATATATTTTTTTCACCAACAGTTGCCGTTTCAAATTGCCTAATATAATTAGACCACATATCTTTTTGAGGCAAATAATAAACAACATTATTTAATGTAACCGCATTGCCTGTGCCGAAAACCCATGCGGCTGTTAAGCTCGTTTTCTTCGTAAACTTATGAGATACAACGACTGATATATCGTTTCTTCTATCATATCTAAACGGATATTCTAAACCTGCATTAATGGGCTCATTGCCATTACTGCCATCAAATTGCCGTTTATTCCAAGATAAAGTATAGCCAATCCAACCTGTTGTATTACCTTCTTTCTTCTGAACGAAAAATTCGATGCCATACGCACGACCTTTCCCTTGTGTAATTTTGCTTTCCCAATCGTTTTCCAAACCCAAAAAAGAAATGCCTTCTTTGTAAGAAATGACATTATCCATTTTTTTGTAATAGGCTTCAATACTCAATTCGTATTCATTTCCGAGCGTCTTAGCTGTGCCAATCGCAACTTGCCACGAGCGTTGCGGGCGAATCTTATCCGTACTTGGCACCCATAAATCAGAAGGCAGACCAACACTTTCATTCGTTAAAAGATTAATATATTGTGTCATCGTTGCAAACGAACCTTTTAATACCCAGCCTTTTCCCAACAAATAATTTACGCCTAAACGCGGCTGTAAAGAGGTATAAAACGTCTTTTTAGTGTTGAAGCCAGACGCATGAAGCCCAATATTTGCTTTTAACGCGCCTAATTGCATTTCATCCTCTGCATAAAGCGTCGGTTCAAATGAATAAGCCTTGTTAATAGAACCCAATGTTGTGTCAATATTAATATTATCGAACGAACCTTTGATGACAAATGCGCCAGGATTATAGGTGTGATATGTGCCGCCAACGCCGAATCGAATCCGATGCTTTGTATTTGGCACGTAATCGAAATCAATTTTGCCCGCAACGTCTTTGATGCCCGACAAATATTTAGCAGAAAAAGCATTTGTCGCAGGCGGTGTCGTGATTTTTTCGTCAAATGCAGAACCAAAAGTAAAATTATAACTACTGTATGTAAGGGTTGTGTTAGAGAATAACTTATTGCTAATCAAGTAGTTCCATCGAAAAGCTGTCGTAAGATTGCCCCAATCAGTTCCGCCCGAAGTCGTGGTCGCAGCTTGTGTATTTGTGAAAGTCGTGCCGATTCCAAAAATATCTTGACCATTATACGCACTCAAAAATAAACGATGTTTATCATTAATTTTGTAATTGACCTTCGCATTTAGGTCGTAAAAGTGCAACTTTAAGTCAAAATTGGACACGCCATCACTACTCGCAGCACTTTTGAGCAACGGGCGCATGAATAGATCAATATAAGTGCGCCGCCCCGAAATCATAAAAGAAGCCTTGTCTTTGACAATCGGACCTTCTAAGGTCAAACGAGATGCAATCAATCCAATGCCGCCTTCTCCATGCAATTCATTCATATTACCTTCTTTCATATCAATTTCAATGATAGATGATAATCTTCCACCATATCGAGCAGGAAAACCACCTTTGGTTAAGGTGACATTTTTAATCGCATCTCCGTTGAAAACGGAAAAAAAACCGCCGATGTGCGATACATTATACACAGGAACGCCATCTAACAAAATTAAATTTTGGTCAGGACTGCCTCCACGTACATATAATCCGTTTTGTCCTTCACCGCCTGATTGTACTCCTGGTAAAAGTTGTAAGGCTTTTAAAACATCTACTTCGCCCATGAGTGCGGGAATTTTCTTAATTTGGTCAATCGGAATCGTGACTCTACTCATCTGAACTTGCTCCTCAATACGGTCTTTCTTTTTGGCACTAACGACGACCTCTTGCATCGTGACACTACTTTTTAATTTGAAATGAATGGTTGTGTCTTTTTTCAAATTAAAATTGAGTTCTTGCAACTCGTAGCCAACATATGTAATGGCTAAATCTACTTCGCCTTTTGGCAAGGTCAGACTGTAAAAACCATAAGTATTTGTTACCATGCCGCTACTCCTTTTTTTGTCGAAAACGGCGGCTGAAATCAATTTTTCAGCAGACGCAGCATCTTCGACGTAACCACTAATTGTATAGGTTTTTTGTGCGTAAAGTGATTTAAGTACTTGAAATACAAGTATTAAGATAATAAATAATTGTTTCATTTAATTATCATTAAGTTAAGAAATTTAAATGGTAACGTTTTAAAAAATAGAATTGTTGTCTGCGAGTCATGATGAATTTTAAAGAATGAATGATGCATTTTATAACTCATTGATAATGAGTTAAGTGTGAACATTGTTAGAAGGTGGCTATAAGCAGCATTTCAATAGATTGGGTGGATGGATTTACGGATTATACAGATTTGCACAAGATTCGTACAGATAGCCTTCTTCTCTTTTTACTTGACTTCTAAAAAAGAAACGTGCATCAATTGTAACAATTGATGCACGTCTATAAGGATTTTGGAATGTGGATTTCGGAACGTATTGATTTTAAGTAGATTATATAATCTATTCAATATCAATACATTCCGAAATCCACCTGCTGAAATTATTTCACTTTATCAACAATAGATTTGAACGCAGCCGCATGATTCAATGCCAAATCTGCTAATACTTTCCGATTCAAATCAATGTTTGATTGAGTCAACTTATGGATGAAAACGCTGTATGACAAACCGTGTTGACGGACTGCGGCATTAATCCGCGCAATCCACAAACGGCGATAAGCGCGCTTTTTCAATTTACGACCGACATACGCATATAACATGGCATGATCCACCGCATTTTTCGCTACGGTATAAACTTTGGAACGTGCGCCGAAATAACCTTTCGCCGATTTTAAGATTTTTTTGCGTCTGGCTCTGGAAGCCACCGCGTTGACTGAACGAGGCATAATAACACATTTTAGTACAACGAAGGGATTAACGATGTTTGATTTGAACCGATAACTCTTGCTCCTTCGTTCTCGTTAAAAAAATAATTTTTTCGCACAATGATTTGATAATCAATCATTTAGATAGATTATTAATGATTGCTTCCAAGACCTAATAAGGTCATTACTCTTGGTTGATCTGCATCGCAAACCAAGTCTGAACCCACTAAACGACCTTTGCGTTTGTTGGATTTTTTGCGCATCAAGTGCGAATGATTCGCGTGAAAACGTTTTACTTTTCCGCCACCTGTGACTTTAAAGCGTTTTTTCGCGCTACTATGGGTTTTTATTTTAGGCATTGTATAAAAAATTTGTAAATGAGTGCGCAAAGGTACACAAATTCATTTGATATTTCAAAACATTTGCAAAAAAAAGTGATATTTGCTAAAATCTGAATTGTTTTGCCAATTCCCAAGTAACGATGCCAACGGTTACGGCGATATTTAACGAATGTTTGGTTCCAAATTGAGGGATTTCAATTGCGCCAACTACGTGTTTCAATGCTGCTTCGCTCACGCCGTCCACTTCATTCCCAAAAACCAAAGCATATTTGGCATTTTTATCCACCACAAAATTTTGTAACGAAATACTATCCTCAATTTGCTCTATGGCATAGATGGTATATCCTTCAACTTTTAAAGTTTGTAATGCCGTGTCAGTTGCCTGAAAATGCCGCCATGCAACGCTTTCGGTTGAACCAAGTGCCGTTTTCAAGATTTCTCGATGCGGCGGTTGCGCCGTGAAGCCACATAATATTAACTCTGTCACCGCAAAAGCATCGCTCGTCCGAAAGGCGGAACCGACATTCAACGCCGAACGTACATTGTCTAATACGATTGTGATGGGTAATTTTTCAGTCGTTTTGAACGCGGCTGCACTCAATCGGTTTAATTCTGACATTTCTAATTTACGCATAAATCGTTGACTTTTAATGGTTTAACACATATATACATAGGAAACATAGGGGGACAATTTGATTTTTGCGCAAATGTATAAAAAAAATGCGCCAATGAGCACTCATTGACGCATTTTTGCAAACACATAGGTAGATAGGAAACATAGATTTTTTTATAAAGATTTGATTCACAGACTTTTATCAAAAATTTATGTTCCATATTCATATACAGTTGCTCCTTTTATACTATTTCAAAACGGTAATATTTCCTTTTATGAAAATAGGTTCGCCATTCTTACAAGTACCCCGCAAATAATATCCGTAAACGTCGGGACAAACAGGTGTTCCTTTATGAACCCCATCCCAACCGTTTTCTTTGCTGTAACTTTCAAAAACAATTTCACCCCAACGATTATAGACCGCAAAATAACATTGTTGTTTCAAATTTTCTCCCCGAACATATAACATTTCATTATTGCCGTCACCATTCGGTGAAAACGCATTCGGAATGTATATAAATGGGTCTCGGCACTCGGGCGAATACACTTTTACAAGCACTTTTGCCATCGCTTTACAACCATTTGTATCGGTTACAATTACATAATAGGTCGTCGTCGTGTCAGGCTTAATCGAAACAGGGGAACCACTTGTTGTTACATTTGGATTCCAAGTATAGGTATATCTACCCGCGCCAGGCGTAACTGTCAAAGTAGTTGTATCTCCTTTTGCAACAATGGTATCCCGCGCCGTCAAAGAAGCCGTCATGTGAATCATATCCACTTTCACAGAATCCAATTTTGTACATCCCCATTGATTGCGGAAAAATCCGTAAACGTAACCTGTACCTGTACCACTGACATCTGCTTTTAATTCGCCTTGCCCTTTGATGACCGTTACGCCTGATGGCGGTGTCCACATAATGGTCAGTGTGTCCCGTGAATTAAGGTTATCAGCTATCACGTGACCGATGCCGTCTGCACAAATGCCTACATTGTCCATCACATCAACACCTATACTGCGGTCAATTAATCTGGTACTATCTACCGTCCTGCAACCGCGTGTATCTCTGCCTTCTACGTAAAACGTGGTTGAACCATTCGATGGAACAATATTCGCCAAGGTATCTGTACCAATGATACGCGTGAAATTGCGGTCTGTTGACCAACGAACCGTTGTTGCATTCGTCCGCGCTCTCAACTGCACCGTGATACTCGCATCGCAATAGTTAACACCCGTTTGGTAATTCGGAATCGTACGCAATTGCACCGAAGAACCACTTTGTACCGTGAACGTCCGACGAATCGTGTCCAAACATGCCGCAGAGGGTATCAAAAGTGCCGTATAAGTACCCGAAGCACTATACGTATAACTTGCATTCGAACTGGATGAACCCGCCGTCGGATTCGCAGGGTCGCCAAAAACCCACCGATAAGCACCCGCCGTTGTATTCGTATTCGAAAAATCTACTCGCAAACCGTTTGCACAATCTGAATGATTCGAGATAAGTGCTTGATCTACTGGCAAGGGTATAATTGGGTTGATAACTACGGAATCCGTTTTCGTACAAACCCCATTTGTCATGCTCACATAAACCGTTTGACGCGTTGCCCCAACGTTGAAACTTGGATTTGCAGTATTACCGCCAGACGCAATCAAATTGTTTGGTGTCCAACTGTAACTCACAGGTGCGCCTAAACTGTTGTTCGTTGCAACCACATTGACTGTCGTATTTTGACAATTTGTAGCCGTATCTTGAATCGCAACTTCCAATAAACCGACGGGCAGATTTTGCGAAATCGTATCCGCACAACCTTGTGTACTCGTCACAATTAAACGCACATTGGCGGTTCTGGTCGAAAAAGTCAATTCTAAATTATTCGCTATGCCTGTATAACCGTTGCCAAATAACCAATTTCTATCAAATTGAGTACCGCCACCACTTACAGTTGACGCATCAGTAAAACGAATCGTCACGCTATCGCCCGTACAACGCACAGGTGTGGTCGTCATCGCTGCTGCAATGCTGCCTACACTTTGCAAATCAACCGCAGGTAATGCCGTTACGCAATTGTTCGCATCTGTTACTGTAACGACGTAATTGCCTGTTGCTAAATTCGTAAAGATACCTGTTTGATTGGTTTGGCTGCCCAAACGATAGGTATAAGGTGCTGTACCATTGCTCGGAACTACTTGGAAACGACCATTTGCATTCCGACAAGTCGGGATTTGTAAATCCGAAGTCGTCGCTAATAAGCCCGTTGCTGAATTCACGGTTGCTGAAACCGTACTTGTACAACCGTTTGCATCTGTTACATTGATGGTATAAGTGTTGGCACTTAATCCTCTAAATTGTCCTGTTGTATTTGAATTTGTATTCAAACGGTACGTGTAAGGGCTTGTTCCACCGCTTGCACTGACCTCAATCGAACCATCATTGCCTGTACAACTTGTCGCCCCTACTCTATTCGATGTCAATACGACATTTGAAGTGGTTGCGCCAATCGTTACAGGAACCGTGGTGCGACAAGTCGCGCCGTCTGTAATCGTTGCGGTGTAGGTGCCCGATGCTAATCCTGTAAATACACCTGTCGAATTGGTTACGCCGTTCAGAACATAGCTGTAATTGCCCGTTCCGCCCGTTACATTCAAATTTGCGGTACCGTTGCTGCCCGTACAAACCGCAGGAGTCGTCGCTTGAACCGTCGGATTCAATAAACGGCTGCCGTCTTGAATCAAACCTGTCGAACGCGCTTGGCAACCATTACCATCTGTTGAAATAACCGTATAAGTTCCTGGTGTCAATGCTGTGAAAATACCTGTTGTATTACTCGTGCCATTCACGGCATACCAGAATGAACCATTGCCACCCGTTGCCACAACGATTAATCCGCCATCATTGCCGCGACAACTCGCGCTTGCTGCTGTGACCGTTGCCGAAACATTCATATTATTCACAGGAAGCGTTACACTCGTAGTCGTGCGACAGTTGCCTGCATCCACGATTTCCACTGAATAACTGTTACCTGCTAAATTTTCAAAACGCCCCGTTGTATTGCTAACGCCATTCAAGGTATAGGTGTAAGGGATTGTTCCACCCGCGCCCGTTACTACAATTACACCATTATTATTAGTACAAATGGCAGGAGTCGTGGTTGATGTCGCCGTTACCATATTTGCACCATTGCTAACCGTTGCATTCGTTGTTGCTCGACAACCGTTTCCATCTATAACCGTCACGACGTAATTACCCGCCGCTAAACCTGTAAACTGACCATTTGTATTATTGGCATTTGGCAATTCAAAACGGAATGAATTCGTACCGCCTATCGCTGAAATGGTAATCCGTCCATCATTGCCCGTACAAGTCGTATTCGCCGCATTAACCGTTGGTGTAATGACGGGGCTTGTCGCTGTAACAGATTGATTTTGAACACTTTGGCAACCATTTGCATCTGTTATTGTAATGGCGTAAGTACCTGCTGCCAAATGGTCAAATTGACCATCTGTATTGCTTGTACCGTTTGTTGCATACGTGTAAGGCAAATTGCCGCCACTTGCTGTAATCGTCAAAGAACCTGTATTGTTCGTACAAATGGCAGGTGTTGAAGTAGCTGTTGCTGTAATATTCGCGGAAGTACCCGTGATTGTTGCCGAAACTGCTGCCGTACAACCATTTGCATCTCTAATCGTCACATTATAAGGTGTCGCAGATGCTGTTAAACCTGTAAATTGACCATTTGTATTGGTAACACCATTCAATGTATAAGTATAAGGAGCCGTTCCACCCGTTGAAGTCACTCGAATCCCACCTGTTGCGCTATTACACGCTGCCGCAGCAGTCGTTACCGTTGCCGTAACCGTCGGATTATGGTTCGAAACAAGTGCGCTTCGTGTCGTTCGGCAACCTGTCGCATCTTCAATCGAAACCGTATAGCTATTTGCAGTCAAATTCGTAAACGTACCATTTGTATTCGTCACACCATTCAAGGTGTAATTGTAAGGTGCGGTTCCGCCAGTTGCCGTAAATGTCAAACTACCATTACTATTGCCGCAAATCGTCGAAGATGCAATAGCGGTTGCCGTAATGTTTGAACCATTCGCGGTAACTTGCGTCGCAACCGTATTTTGACAACCATTCGCATCGCTTACATTCACATTGTAATTACCCGCGCTCAGATTCGCAAAAATACCTGATGTATTCGTCACACCATTCAAAGTATAACGATATGGAGCCGTACCACCATTTGCAACTGCCGTAACACTGCCTGTTGCACCCGAACAACCTGCTGCTGTTGCATTCACATTTAAGTTAATCGCAACGGTATTGCGTGGAACGGTAATGACTGAAACCAATTGACAACCATTTGCATCGGTCATCGTCACGCTGTAATCACCCGCAGCCAAGCCAGTGAAAACAGGTGAGTTATAAACGGTACCGTTCAGCGTGTAAGTGTAAGGTGCTCTACCACCACCCGATACAACCGTAAATCCACCTGTCGCACTCGTACAAGTCGCTGCCACCGTTGTCGCGCCACAAGTCAAGGAAGCACTGCCATTACTAACAGCTGCCGCCGTCGTTGCCCGACAACCGTTTCCATCCACAACCGTTACATTATAGCTACCTGCTGCCAAACCAACAAATTGTCCTGTTGTATTTGTCACCGCAGGCGTGCCTGATAGCGTGTATTGGAAATAGTTTGTACTACCTGTTGCAGTCAAATTCATCAGTCCATCATTACCCCGACAAGATGTATTTGTAATCGTCGGATGAATCGTCACCGTTCTATTTTCAGCCGTCACTACAACCGACGTCGTTGTATTACAACCATTTGCGTCAGAAATTGCAACAGTGTAATTGCCCGCCGCTAAACCTGTAAACTGACCCGTTGCATTATTAGAACCATTCAAAACGTAATTATAAGGTGCCGTCCCACTTATTGGCGTGATTTGAATACTGCCATTTGTGGACGTACAAATCGCGGGAGTGGATGTACCTGTGGCTGTCAAAGCATTTGCAGCTGTGATGACAACAGGGTTTGAAACCATGCGGCAACCATTCGCATCTGTCACCGTTACAACGTAACTGCCTGATACTAATTGAGTTGCATTCGCCGTTGTCGCGCCATTGCTCCATGTGTAAGTGTACGGAGCAGTTCCATTTTGCGCACTGACACTTGCAGAACCATTGTTATTTGAACAAGCCGCATTTACGCCCGTCGTCGTTAATGCCAAATTGGAAGTATTACCAATCGTGACAGATGCCGTTTTAAAACAATTCAAACCGTCGTAAACGGAGACCGTATAATTACCTGCTACCAAATTAACCAGATGTGCACTTGTCGCGCCATTATTCCAGATGTATCGCCAAGGTCCGTTACCGCCAGAAATTTGTGCAGTCGCGCTACCATTGTTGACACCCGCACAACTTGCATCCGTTTTAATCGCGGATACGTTGAAAGTACTCATGTCTCTAATCGAAAACAAGGTGTCTTTTGGACAATCATGTGGGTCTTTAACCGACAAATGATACTCGCCAACGCCTAAATTGGTAAAAGTACCTGTCGTATTCGTTCCAAGTGGCGTATTATTTTGACCCGTCAAAATATACGTTTTCGTTCCCGCAAACCCACCTGTGCCAATAGCTTGAATAGAAGCATTGCCCGTACAAAGGCTTCCTGCGGTAATCGTCAAGTTCAAACCAACAGGCGTTGGCTCATAAACCGAACCTGTAATGATTCGAACACAACCCGCGCCATCTGTAATCGTACAAGTATAAGTACCACCTGGTACTGGAAACATTACGCTCGCAAGATTGGTCATATTGCCAGGAGGTGTCATCGGCATAAAATTCCAATGATAATCATACGGAGCTTTACCGCCTGTCACAACTGCCATCACACTACCATCACACATTCCGCCACAGGAAACATCATTTTTATCAAATGTTGCGACCAAAGGTGCATTCACCGTTAATGGTGTTGTTGTCGAGCATCCAACAGCATCGGTTGCGAGAATATAATATTGCCCCGCTTGCGTGATGAATTGAGTTGCAGTAGTGCCTACTACTGGATTGGTAGCCGTGAACCAACGATAGGTGTAAGGCGCAACACCACCTGTTGTATTGGCAGCATAATTTTCATTGGTTGCCGCACACACGTTCCCACTCACAGATACAGGTGCAGAACGCACTGCTGTTGGTTGTGTCACTGTGAAGGCTTGAACAGCAGTGCTACCGCCGTTATCGGTCACTGTAACCGCATAATTACCCGCGCCAATCCCTACTAAACGATTGGAATTGCCGCCGCCCGAACTCCAAGCATACGTGTATGGAGCCGTTCCACCAGTCACGATTGCCGCTACTTGTGCGTCGGTGTAGCCAAAACACGTTGGTTGACGGTCTTGACGAATCGTGATACTTAATTGGGCTTGCACCATGAATGGCAACAAGGCGAGCAAAGTCGCGTACCCGTACTTCAAAGCACTTGAATAATGGCTCATCTGTGTTTGTTTTTGGAAAAAACCAATGTATTTGTTCAAAACAGATTTGTTTGTTTTTTAATGAAGCGCAAAATACGATTCATTCTTTAAATTCGGTATCTAATCTTAATGAATCCCTAAATAATTAGGGACATAGTTGCGCCCAAAAAGACCCATTTATCATTCATTACTTCTTCAATAATTTAATTTCTTTAACCGTCACCCGTCTGTCGCGGGAAGCCTCTAAACCAAAAACCGTTTTCGGGTCTTTATTCTTACTTTCCGAAACCGATTGTGAAAGCGCAGGCTCTTCAACCGTAATTTTCAAATGACCCGACTTGATGTCGTTTCCAAAGGTGGATTTGAAATAGTTCGCTACCGAAACCACGCGCCGATTCGCTAAATGCCGATTGTAATCCTCACCCGCTAACGCACTCGTGCAACCTTGCAAAACAATTTCCATCGAATACCCTTTTGCCAAATACTGACGCAAAATCTGCGTGTAACCTGCCAATCGTTCATAATTACCTTTCACTTCATCCGCAAAAAAACTTTCCATCAAAGTCCCGTCCGTTGAACCCGACGATTTTTGATACATCCGTTTAAACTCTCCTTTCCGACTCGCAAAACTCCGATACGTCGTTTCGTAATTGGATTCCGTCGCGTCTGTCGTTGAATTGGGATTCGGATGATCATTATCGAAGTACAAAGATAAGGGCATCGTTGCAAATGGAGTCAAACGAACCATTTGCTGCGTACCCGCGCCTTCTACACCCGTGTAACTCAATGTTTCTGCACTGTAACCTGCGGAACTGACTCTAAAATCATAGTTTTTGCCCGCTTCTGTATTGTAACGATAACTATTGTTAGAGAATCGAAGTTTGCCCCATTTTGCACCACCAACGTATGCATCAATGTCCGCACTTGTAATCGCATCGCCCGTTAACGCATCTACTACGATGAGTTCAAAACCTTTTGCATTCGTGGTAGTAGTCATTGATTCCGAAGACATAGATGAATGAGAAGTCATTGATTCTGAACGAGTTGCAGCACTTGCAGCAGCAACCAACTGAACCATTTCGTTTACCTCACTGCCACCTTCTTGTGCAGCATATTGAATATTGGCACTTTCGTAACCCTTCGCACTAATTTTAAATTCATACGATTTACCCGCTTCCATTTTATACATCCAACCTTTGCCAGAACGCGTTGCCAAACCTAACCGTTTTCCAGCGGTTGCATCATAAATCGTAATCGTTGGATTTTCAATAATGCTCGCTGTATTCAAATCCGTCACCATTAAATGATAATTCAACTTCATTTTAGTAGCAACAACCGTTTCTTCCACTCTTGCACCTTGCATTGGAGTCAAATATTCAATTTCGTTCACGCCTGTACCATCACTGGTTGTATAAGTTCGAGTCGAACTTTGATAACCTTTTGCCGTAATTTTAAATTCGTAACTCTTGCCCGCTTCCGTTTTGAACCAATAGCCTTTACCCGATTTGGTCGCGCTACCCAAACTTTTACCTGTGGCAGCATCTTTCACCATAATCTTCGCATTATCAATCATTTGTGAAGTCGTCAAATCCGCTACCATGAGTTCATAACCCGAACGAACACGAGATGCACTTGAAGCACTTTGAGTAATCGTCGTTGTTTTTACGCTACTTGCTCTCGGTGTTGCGACATGCTGCCCTGTTGAAATCCCAATTGGAATCGTTCCAGAACTGCCCCCATCTATAAATGCTTTTGTCATATACGTCACATCTTCAACCGCGCCTTCCGAACCCGTGTAAAGAAACTTCGTCTCGCCATAGCCTTTCGCCTTGACTCTAAATTCATATTCTTGTCCACGAGTTGTTTTGTAACGATACGCCCCCTTCACTTGCGAAGCCTTGCCCAAACGACGACCTGTTTTAAAATCATAAACTTCTACCGTCGCATTGGTAATCTCTTTGCCCGTTTCAGGATTTTTGATTTTCAGTTCATACCCTGCATAACCTACCTCTGTAGGCGCGCCCGCAAAACCATCTGCTTTGGAACGGCTGGATGTCCCTTTTAAAGTCTTAGCCTTGCCAGTTCCAATCGTTCCCGAACGTGTCATAAAACGCGTATCGGTTGCCCTTTCTGCCGCAGCAACCGTTTGGTCCGAAATCGTGCTAATCGGTGCTGTATTGTTATACTGTTTCGCAAACGCCGCTAAATAAGGTTTCAATAAATCAAAACCTACATACAATTCATTACTTTGTATAATATTTAAACGATTGATTTCCAAGATAACAACCTTCCGTTCCCGTGAAGCATCTACCGCATAAACCGATAAAGCCCGTTGTTTAGGGTCATCGCTCACACCTGCTTTTGCTTTTGATTCGCCTAATGGCTCAATCCGAATCCGCAAACGCCCCTTTTTCATGTAATCTTGTAAAGCACCATTATTAAAGGTGTAAAAATGGTTCAAAACAGAGCTAATCCGCCGAGAAGTCAAATTTTCATTGTAATCGGTTGCCGCCAATGGACTCGCAAAACCTTGCATAACCACTTCTAAACTATTGCCATTATTCAAATAATTTTGCAACAAATTAGAAAAATCCATCAACTTAATGTAACCTGCTTGAATGCTATCATAGAAAAATCGTTGAATATCATCCGAGCCATCTTGTCTCAATTTCGCTGCATTCTGAACAAATTCACCTTGTTTACTCATGTACGTCGCAAAACTTTCCCCATAACTCAACATTGTAAAAGTACCTTTGGAACTTTTATCAGGTCTATCGTTATCGAAATATAACACCACAGGCAAGCCCGTAAAAGGCGACAAATAAATGGTATCCACATATTCAAATTTTGAAGTCGCCATAGAACCCGTCGAAAACGAGGTGGAATCTACGCCATAAGTCGCTTTCGTACCTTTGAAAAAGTAACTTTTATTGAAATCTAAAGCATTATACGTAAATTCATGACCTTGTAATGTCATGGTTTCCAATGCTTTACTACCGACTTCACCAAAAGCAATCGTTGCGCCATTCAAAGGTTTACGGCTGACTTCATCCAAAACATATCCACGCATTCTTAAATTCGGACGCAAACGCAATTCTTTTTGTAAAGTTGTTGTTTCATAAAATTCCTTTGTGGTGAAATCAATCGTATCCGACGTAAAATTTTGCTTCGTCGCAACCACTCGGTACGATTTTGCAAAGTCTAACATTTGACCAAATTGCCAACCTTTGCCATTGAATGGAATTTCACGCGCCGCACCTGTCGCATTATCAATCAGCGTCAAAGTACAACCTTCCAAATTGCTGCCATCGCGCAACCGCGTATAAAGCATCAAATCAATTTTGGCATCATAAGCATAAATATCGTTACAAACACAATCGCCATCTTTGCGCAAACAAGTTCCACCAATTCGGTTCGAGGTGAAATAAGATTTACCATCCGCAGGATTAAATGTATAATACATATCGTCGTAACTGCTATTCAATGGATAACCCATATTTTGAACACTTGTCCACTCGCCCAACGTATCTTTCGGATATTTGAAAACGTCAAAACCACCTAATCCGCGATGCCCGTCCGATGAGAAGAAAAGTACCGAACCTTCACCATAATAAAAAGGTGTAATTTCATCCGCACTCGTATTGACTTCCTTCAAATTGATAGGCGGCGAAAACGTATTTTCACCTACCGTCACATACCAAATATCCATCCCACCTTTTCCGCCAGGACGATTGCTCGAAAAATATAAAATTTCCTTACTGCCTTCTTTTGCAATATTTGGTTGTGTCGTTGTGTACCCTGGCATATTAATACTTTCGGGCAACCGTACAGGTGCTTTCCAACTACTGCCCGCTTCCTTATCCCGAAAATACAAAGCACACGTAAAAACATTATCTTTATATTCACAAAGGTTGTAATATAATCTCGTTCCATCCGAATTGACCGCATAATGCGCCGCATGTTCTTTATTATCCGTCGGATTCAATGCAATCGGCTCTCCTCGTTGAATGGTATCCGTAGAAAAAATACGCGTTGCCATATCTGCAACATCTGTATTTTCCATGCTTGCACCCTCGGTTTTAGCTGCATTGACCGATGTGTAATAAAACCGATTTTGATACATAATTCCGCCAAAATCCGTAAATGGCGTATTTACTTTTGGACCTAAATTGTAAACATCTATTTTATTCGGATTGCCAACAATTTCTTGCGCCCATTGACAGGTTTCAATCTCGTTCCGCCCTTTCACTTGAAACGGGCCCGAACCAATTTTACGAAAATGACCAATCGCCTCTTTATATTTACCCAAAGCCTTTTTTACTAATCCGAGTTTGTAATAAAACTCCGAATTAGCATCATTTTTATAACGATTATGCCATTTTTCAAAATAGGCTTCGGCGTAACGATAAATTTTAGCTTCCCGCGCCAAGTCAGCCGCTTTAAAATACAAATCCGTCCGCGAAGAATCATCTTGAATAAGCGCGTTATAGTATGCCAATGCTGCATTATAATCTTTTTTCTCAGCCGCTTCTTTCGCTTTTTGCTCAAATGCTGCAGGCGATTGAGCCGATAAACGAACCACATTTCCCATTATTAGCATTGGCAGCAACATCCAAATAGCGTGAACTATCTTCATTTCTATTACCTTTTATTTTGTTTGTTTATAGGTGAACATTCTATTTTTATTTTTATAAACCATTGATTATCAATACTTTTTATTGAAATTAATGTTTATAAATCCAAAAATCATATTACAAATAAGTTGGGCACATTGGACAATATTTCATCGGCGGCACTTTGCTAAGGATGTAAATAATGCTAATTTCTGGACCACCAATCGTACTTGACGCGTTTACAAATCGAGAATGGTTCACATCATAATGCAAGGATGCACGCCATTGATTGTAATTAATGCCAAAAAAAGGCACGCCCGCATCCCGATTCCGCACCGCAATACCGCCTTCAATAGACAATTTGCGGGTCATTTTATTGACCAAGTGCATCCGCGCCCCAAGACTCGCCACAAATTCTTCATGTGGGCCCTGAACTTGTTTGATAATATCAACCAACAAATCAAAACGTTCGGTCAATTGAACCGCACCTGTGCCATAAATCGCCCAACGCGTTTGGATTTTAACAGAATCGCTGGATTCAAAACTGCGCATCGGGCGATTCAAATGGTAAGAACCTGTGCCCACATGAATGTAAGTACGGTCGGTTTGATGTTGCCGCGTATAGTTCACCCCCCAGTTGACATCAAAAAAACCGCCACGACCATTAATAATAGATTCATTTGTAGGAGCATTTGGATTAAACTGTTTATCAATGTATTGTGCATCAAAATACAAATCAGAACTGTTAAAACGCCGTTGATTCCCGCCGACAGACACGCCGACCGTCAAGAAATCAAGTTTGGTCAACGGCAACGAATAGGCTCCCGTCAACGCAAGTGACATATTATTCAATCGAGAATCGCCCGCTTGGTCGTAAGCGAAGACAGCACCAACCCGAAAAGGGCGATGTTTAAGGATATTATTCCCCAATTTGAAATCGGCAAAACCCGAAACCGTCGAGTAGCCAACAGGGACATTATACCATTGAGCGCGATAGTTCACACCAAAACGAGCATCTCCTTTAAAAGTACCCGTCAAAGCAGGACTTACATTCAAAGGCGACCAGCCGAAATTCGTATAGTGAATATCCTGAGCCGATGCGAATAGCGGCATACACCAAACGGTTGCCCGTAAGAGTAGATTTGTAAAATAGTGTCGGTTCACTGTGGTTGTTTTTTAGTCAAAAAATATGTTCCCAACAATCTGCTTAGATAGTATTTTTATTGCATGTATCAAGGCTATGACGGCGAAGTGCTGTCACAACTTTTAATTTTGGCATAAAAATACTTTAAATCTGGCAATTAAAAAAATTTATCGTAAAATTCTACTACCCAAAACAAAATTTTGCTTTATAGGCGAGTTCCTAACGGGGAGTTGCAATAATCGAAGTAAAATAAGAAAAAACTTATACAAATATATCCTATTTATCTGAATCAATGCAACTTTCAATATACATTTTTTTTATACAAATAAGTTATAATTATATTATCAAAAATATTATTAAGTCAATAATGATGTCACATTTTAACATAAAACAATTTTTCATTTATATAAAAAATTGTATTACACGCAAATAGAAACATTGAAATAAAATATAATTTATTTGTATTATCAAAAAATAATCCAAACAAGGTATTTTTATTTTTCAAATAAAAAATAGCATAATGAGCCCTTTTTTTAAAAAATTTGAAAAATAATCGGTTTTAGCAAACAAAAGATTGGCTAACTTGCAGATGTGTAGTTAAAACAAATAGTGACAAATTCATCGTTTTAATAGGTGGTTCTCTCCATGTAAAAAAAGCTAAATTATCCAAAAGACCTTATCATTTAGATAAAGACCGCCGCAAAAGTAACATCCCTTCCACACAAAAATTAAAAAATTTAGGTAACATTTTGTTAATGATTCTTGAATGCAGATATTAACTTATCAAAAACGCGTTCTATAAATCGCCTATCTTCAGTAATAATCTCAGCTGTTCCCTGCATTTGTTGGTCAAATTTTAACGTTTTGTTGTAACTTGTTTTCAAACCATTCGGCAATTGCACTCGAACCGCAATCGAAGTATTATCTTTCGGCAAAAGCGATTTGCTTTCAACGACTCCATCCACCATGCCAAATTCTTGATACGGGTAGCTATCAAATTTAATTTTCACGCGTTGCCCCTGTTTGACTTTCCCCGACCCAAACATGGGTAAAGCAACTTGACCAATAATCGTCGCATCGCCTTGTGGGACAATCGCCATGACTTGATCCGTTTCTTTAATATTTTGATGGGTAGCCCAATAATTATTGAAAAAAGAGACTTTGCCATCAATCGGCGCGGTCAAAAGATACGTTTGTTTCCATCGCAGAATCGCCGTTTTGAGTTGATGTAAGTTCTCAATCAATCCAACATATTTTGTAGTATTCCCTTCTTTGGTATTTTGTTGTATTTCCAAAATGCTTTTGTCAATTTGAATACTATTGCCTTCAAATTGTTTGATATTAATTTGCACGTTTTTATATTCCCGTTCAATCGTTAATACTTCTTCGCTCGCTCGTTCTAACTCATTGCGCGAAATCGGCGTATTGGGTTGGTTGTATAGACTTTGTTTCTCTCTCAATCGTTGCTTTGCAAAATTCCAATTTTTGTCAACAGAGCGAAGTTTTTCTTTTTCGGTGAAGACGAGTTGTTCTAAGTTAAATTTTTGGCGTTCTAATTGCCGAATGTTCTCATTTCCAAAGTTTTCATTTTTTTTGAAAGCATATTCTTTCAGCAACTGAACAAATACCGAATAAGTTGGTTGCAAATCGCCTAAAAATAATCCTGTTTTGGGTTCAAATTTAACAATACTCATCGCATTCATCGAATCTAAACGACTCAATGCTTCTTCCAAGAATAAAACATCTTGATATTTCGCGGGGCTTTGCAACACCACTAATAAATCACCTGCCTGCACGGTATCGCCATCTTTGACGCGCAGTTCTGCCAAATAACCTGTCGAACGCGCCACAACAGGCACAGGCGGGTCGAAAGTCGAGACGCTTAAAGGGGCTTGGATTTCGTCAGGATATTTGATGTTCCATGCGACTATCATCAAAAAACCTAATCCTAAAAATAAAACACTCGTTCCCCATCGAACAATCCATTTAGGCGGTGTGCCGAGTATTTCTTGCACATCATCGCTTCTTAATTCTATTTTTTCGTAATCTTCCATTGTTTTTTTGGAACTTTCTGAAATAGGATGCTTATGATTTAAAGGATAAAAAGATGTTTTTAGTTAAAATTTGCGCTTTTAAACTGAAAAGCTCCTTTAAAATCCTTGAAATTATACGCATTCCATTTCAAACATTTTGTTAATTACCTAATTCTAATTGATTTTTAACCAAATTGTAATAAAAACCGCGCAAATCGGTCAATGCTTGATGACTCCCTGCTTCAATGATTTCGCCTCTATCAATCACAATAATTTTATCCGCATTCCGCACCGTACTCAACCGATGTGCCACAATCACAACTGTTTTACCTTTAAAAAACTCATTCAAATTATCCATAATTACCAATTCATTGTAGGCATCCAGCGCATTTGTCGCTTCATCGAAAAAAATGTATTCAGGATTTTTATAAACCGCCCGCGCTATTAACAAACGCTGCTTCTGACCTTGAGACAAACCAACCCCGTCATCCCCAATTTTTGTATTGTAACCCAAAGGTAATGATTCCACAAAGGATTGAATATTAGCGACTTTGACCGCTTGCAACAATCGTTTTTTGTCCACCATCGTGTCACCCAACGCAATATTATTAGCAATCGTATCCGTGAAAATAAATCCTTCTTGCATCACCACACCACATTTTTCTCGCCAAACGCGCCCTTGAATATTGCCCAAACTCACTTCGCCAACCTGCACAGAACCTTGCGTCGGGTCGTAAAAACGCAATAATAATTTCAAAACCGTCGTTTTACCCGAGCCACTCGTCCCCACAATTGCCAAAGTCTGCCCTTTTGGAATCTCCAAATCAAGATTTTTCAAAACCATCGGCGAATGCGGGCCACCATATTGAAAAGACACTTTTTGCAAACGCAAATCCCCATTTTCTGGAATAGACATCATTTTCGCAGAGGTTCCATCTTCATCATCCTTCTTATGAATCTCATTGAGGCGTTCCAAACTAATTTTTGCATCTTGCGCCATTTGAATAAAATGCACCAATTGTTCTAACGGTCCATTCAATTGCCCAATAATATACTGCACAGCGAGCATTGTACCAATAGACATTTTGCCTTCAATGACCGCTTTGGCAGCAACAAACGTAATCAAAATGTTTTTCAACTGATTGATAAACGTTCCCCCTGCGCGTTGCAACTGCTCCAATGCCAAATAACTCGTACTCGTGCGAAATAATTTAGCTTGCGTCCGTTCCCAATGCCACCGTTTTTGACGTTCTGCATTATGCAATTTGATTTCCTGCATGCCGCTAATCATCTGAATTAAATTACTTTGATTTTCCGCCATTTGGTCGAAACGCTTGTAATCCAATTCTTTACGCTTCTTCAAAAAAAACGTTATCCAAAATAAATACACTAATGCGAATATCGAATAAGTTGCAAAAATTGTCATATTGTAAAAAGCCAATACAACACCAAATATTACAAAATTTATAATCGAAAAAAAGGTCACAAACGCGGCAGAAGTCAAAAAATGTTCTACGCGAGCATTATCGCCAATGCGTTGCAATAAATCGCCCGTCAATTTGGAATCAAAAAATCGAACAGGCAATTTCATCAATTTAATAAGAAAATCGGACACCAAACTGACATTAATCCGTGTGCCAATGTGCAATAAAATCCACCCACGAATAAAATCTACCGAAGTCGCGCTGAAAAAAAGCATCAATTGCGCCATCAAAATCGTCCTAACAAAATTGACATCTTGGTGACTAATACCAACATCCACAATCGCCTGCGTCAAAAACGGAAAGACCAAATCCAGCATCGAACCCAACAATAAACCTAAAACCAACTGCCATAACAAGGATTTATAGCGCAAAATGTAGGTAAATAAGAAGCCAAAACCCGATTTATCTACTTTTTCGCCTTCGCGTTGGAAAAATTCGGGGGTTGTTTCCATCAACAAAATAATCCCTTGTTTTTCGCCATCGCGGATATCACTCGCCCAGCCGTTCATAAATTCGGCTTTCGTATAGTTCAATAAACCAGATGCAGGGTCTGCAACACGTACATTTTTGTCCGTCAAGTCATAAACCACCACAAAATGTTGTTGTCGCCAATGCGCAATCAAAGGCAAAGGCAATCCTTCCAACATCCGTTCATAAGACACTTTGACCGCCAGCGTATTCATGCCGAGTTTTTCGGCGGCATCACTGATATCAATGAGCGCGACCCCTTCTTTGCCCACAAAAGTCAGTTCCCGAAGATGTTCCAATGAATAATACCGCCCATGATGCCGTGCAATCATGCGTAAGCAAGTCGCACCGCAATCCATCGCGTCATGCTGCTTGTAAAAAGGGAATTTAGGCATATAGTGAGATTACGTATATTTTTCTAATAGCATGTTCAGTGTGAAATGTTCGCTTGTTGTTTGGTAGGAGACTTGCCAAAACTGTACCGTTTCATTGGAATCAAATCTTAAACAAACATGTTTTTAGGGAACGGTGTATTTTAATGAGGATACGGCGAGAAGGGATTAGGCTGGGAGCTATCAAATATACGATTAAATTGGTATAAAATATTTATTATCAATCATTTACATTTTACAAAATATGCAAATATAATAAATACTAAAAAATAAAATTTATTATATTTGAGCAAAAGCGTTATTTATACAAACGTATTTTAAGTATATTTTTTATTGTATAAAGATTCGATTTTTAGAAAGCTTAACGCTAAAATCATTTCTTTTTTTTTCAAAAAAATCCTATCTTTGCTTTTTCTAACCATTTCAATCTAAACATACATGGCAAATACGAATATCCCTGCAAAATTTACGGAAGTCGTTCGTTTCGATTGGTTTATCAAATATATGTTTCGAGATAAAACCGATTTTGAAATCTTAGAAGGCTTTTTGAGTGAATTATTGAAAGAAAATATCACCATTTTGGAGATTTTAGAAAGCGAAAGCAATCAAGACCAGAAAGATGATAAATTCAATCGTTTTAAAGTAGGGTGACTGGTTAGACTCTTGATCATGGCACCAGAAGACTTAAATAAATTATTTTGAAGATTAAGACGGATTAATGTTTTATTTTTTAATAAAGCACCA
>JBEEMZ010000010.1:0-38006 GCA_041192405.1 Bacteroidota bacterium
TCTGATAAACTTAATGTATTAACCTCTCCCATTTTATTTAAAAAATTCATATCAAGGCGCGATTGTTCCCCCAAAATCAAAAAGGTAAAATGCCTTTCCCGAACATATTGGTCTAAAAACATTTCCATATCAGACTGAGTTGCGGTTTGCATGCGTTCATACAAGTCTTGCCGCGTATCATGATCTTGTCCTTTATCCAATATCGCCCGATAATTCCAATAAACGCTCCCAGGCGAAACCCTTTCCGACTCAATTTGTTTTAAAACCGATTGCCGAGATTGTTCTAATTGTTTCGGAACTAAGGGCGGATTCTTAATAATTTCGCGCAAAGCAGTGATTGCGGTTGGCAATTTATCGGGTTGCGTGCCGACAAAGGCTTGATAATGATGTGGATCTTGTTCTTTTGCAGGCGAATAATAGGTCGCACTTGCCGAATACGCAAGCGCGCGGGATTCCCGAATCTCTTGAAACACGACCGACGATAACCCACTTCCAAAAAACGCATTATACCAAACCGACATTTGACCTTCAGGCATATTATAATAAGGTGTGCCTTTGGAATACAACATCATTTCCGCTTGAACCATCGGGAAATCTACTATCATGACCCGATTTCTATCCGTTTCCAAATGCTGAAAACGGCAATTGGGCATCAATTGGTCAAAAATAGTGGGTGTAGGATGATTGTTACGCAAAATCTCTGCGACATCTTCCATTTTTTTCGGACCAAAATACATAATTCGATGCTCTTGCTGCGTCAATGTGTGGATTCGATGCGTCAACTCGTCGGGTTGTAGGCGATGCAACTCCTCCGATGTGATGAAATGCGTAAAGGGCGAATCCGCACCATGCCTTGCATAACTCAACATCGCATTTTTTAATATAACTTGTTTATTTTTGCGTTGATTGGAACGGCGCATCAAAATATCTGCCACCATATTGTTTAAAACGGTTTCATCACTTTGCAACTGTTGCAACAAATGTTCTAACAATACAATACCTTTTTCAAACGATTCGTCCAACCCGCGCAAACTAATATAGGAGCGTTCCGCTTGACAAAAAACTTCAAAATTCAGTCCCAAACGATACCATTCGCGTTGCAACGCGGACGGCGAATAACGATTTGTACCCAATAATTGCAAATAATTCATCGCTAATGCCATATTTAAATCGGCATGGCTGCCCGATTCAAATATAAAATATAAGTAAAAACTTTTATTCGCATGATTTTTAACATATTCTAACGTCAAATTGGGGCGAATTTCGGAGCGTTGAATCATTTCTTCAAAATCAACAAAAACAGGTTTTAAAGGTTCTGTTGGTTGATTTAACCAATTTTTAGCAAAATCGGATTGGGCAGAACGATTCAATTCAACAGGCGTAATCGTCGGTTTCTCTACTTTTAAAACATTTTCATCCGTACCTCGTCGCTTGTAAATCGCGGCATAATTCGTTTTAAATTTCTTTTGCGCAAAATTCATCACATCTTGTTTTGTAATCTTGCATAAAGTGTTGATATTCCGAATCGTATCGCGCCAAGCCATGCCATTTGTAAACGAATTCGTCATAAATCCAACGCGATTGGAATTATTTTCAAAACCTTTAATGCGACTATATTCAAATTCTCGAATCGTCGCTTCTAGTAACCATTCTGGAAAATCACCGTTTTTTAATTTTTCAACCTCTTCAAGCAACAAATTTTCAACTTCTTGCAACGTTTGCCCTTCTCGCGGCGTGCCACTCATCATAAAAAGCGAATAATCCTGCCAAATCATCGGAGAAGAACTGCCCGATAAAACTTTTTGACTTTGCAACAAGTTCAAATCCAATAAACCTGCCTTCCGATTACACATAATATTGTCCGCCATGCGCAAAAGTTGTGCATCTCGCGTATGCGCCCCGCCCACGCGCCAAGCTAATTGCACCGACTCCGCCGACTGTCCAAACACTTCCGACCGAATCACGCTGCGCCGAACGGGTTTTGATTCAAACTCAAAAAGGGGTACATCCGCAGGTTCATAGCTGCCAAAATACTTTTCAGCCAATTCGATGACCTTATTCGGGTCGAAATCGCCCGCAATGATGATTGCCATATTATTCGGAACATAATATGTTTTGAAAAAACGCTGAATATTCACATGAGAAGGATTTTTCAAATGTTCCCCTTTGCCAAGCGTCGTTTGTGTGCCGTAAGGATGATTCGGAAATAAAGATTCCGTCATTTTATAAAACATTTTACGCCCGTCATTGTCCTGACTGATGTTAAATTCTTCATAAACGGTCTCTAATTCGGTATGAAAAAGGCGCAACGTCACTCCTTTGAACCGTTCGGATTCCAATTGCATCCACCGTTCCAACTCATTTGAAGGCACATCATTGACAAAAACCGTTGATTCGCTCGTCGTATAAGCGTTTGTTGCCCGTGCGCCTAAGACATTTGCTAAACGGTCAAATTCACCTGCCGCAACGATTTTAGCCGCTTCGCAAGAGACTCGGTCTATTTCAGCATAAATCGCTTTGCGCTTAATTAAGTCAGTTTCAACCCGATACGCTTCATATAAATCAGAAATTTGCTTCAAAAGAACTTTTTCATTCTCCCAATCTAACGCTCCAATTTGAGGCGAACCTTTAAACATCATGTGTTCGAGATAATGCGCCAGCCCTGTTGTATCAGACGGGTCATGTTTGCTACCTGCGCGGACAGCGATATTCGTAAAAATGCGCGGTTCATCATGATTGATGCTCATATACAATTTCATACCATTTGAAAGCGTATAAATGAGCGCGTTAAGCGGGTCATTGTCTGTTTGCAAAGCAGTTTCGCACTTAAAAAAAGGGGTTTGATAAATTTTTGACATTAAGTTGAATGGATTTTTGTTGACGAATGATGAATAATGAATGATGAATGATGAATAATGCATCTTATAAGATTCATCATTTATCATTTATCATTCATCATTGATAACAGATTTTTATAGAATATGAGTGAATTTTCTCTAAGAATATTGTTTGTAAATTTAACTTTATAGCAAAATTAAATTTCAAGAAAAAAACAGTATCGTACTTAAAAATCTGTTTAAATAGCCGCTTGCGAGTTGCAAATGAGGAAAATTGATAAGAATTATTATCATTTTTAGCTTTCCTGTGCCGAGTTGACGAATATTTTCACAAAAATACAAGAGATTTTCCGTATTTCAAAAAAGAAAATTATTTTAAATTTTTGCATATCGCTTACCAGGCAAGGCGCGTACCAAGCCATTCATTTCCAACGTCAATAGAAGACCTGCCATTTGCGAATAGGTTACACCCGTTTCTTTCAACAATTGATCGCTTGTAAGGGTTTCTGAAACTTGCAATAAATTCAATATATGTTGTTCGGGTGCGGTCAAATGACTCGTGAAAAGCGGTGGTTGAACGCCTTTTCGAGCGGCTTTTGCAACGGTTGTAGGCGTTTCAGCATTCGATTCAATCGGCTCATCCCAGCCCATCACATAACCAATATCCGCCGCCGATTCTAAAATATTGGCTTTATGCGTCTTGATGAGGTGATTACAACCCATCGAATTCAAATCTCCGACCCTACCTGGAATGGCAAAAACGTCCTTATGATAATCATTCGCATATAAAGCACTTATCATAGAACCGCCTTTTCGGGCACTTTCAACCACAATCAGCGCATCACATAAACCTGCAATAATGCGATTGCGCATTGGAAAATGTTCACGGTCAGGGTCTTGGTCATGTGGGAATTCCGTGAGCAGACCACCTGTTTCAAGCATTTTCTTCGTAAAATCTTCATGTTCACGCGGGTAAATGCGCCTTAATCCATTACCCATGACTGCCACTGTCGGCAACCCCATTTCAACCGCTTTGCGATGTGCTGTAATATCTATGCCATAAGCTAACCCACTGATAATCAATGGATTATATTTTTTCAAACCCTCTACCAACGATTCACAAATTTCCAGACCGCATCTTGTAGGCGAACGCGTACCGACGATTGCAACAATGCGTTGTGTATTCAAATCCATATTACCTTGTCCGTAGAGGACAAAGGGCGCATCATGTACCCTTTTTAAACGATTTGGATAATATTCTTCATCAAAAAAACAAACTTTTATTTGGTTTTTATCAATAAATTCCAATTCTTTGTTTGTCCAATCCATAACAGATTGATTTAAAATTTGTTTCGCTGTAGCAATACCCGTCATTTTTAATAATTCTTTCTGAGAGGATTGGAAAACAGCCGTCGCGCTTCCCGCCCTTTTGACCAATTGTTTAGCCGTAATTGCGCCAATGCCTTGAATTTTAGTCAAGGCAATGCGGTATAATTGTTCGCTCATAGTGATTCATCGTTTTAACAAAGTAAAAAAAATAATTGAACGCGCAAACAAAAGCAATTTTTAGAATATAGACCTGCTTTTTTATCAAAAAAAATCTTAGTGTATCGCGTTTTTTGATAATCAACCGTTTGGAAGGTTTTAAAACCTTCCAAACGGTGTTGTATCGCTGTATTTGCGCTAAAACGCGGAAGAACCCATTTTTTTTTGTCAAAACTTTTCGAAAAATTTTTTTTTATATTTTAAATTTGTAAATTTGTAAATTTGTAAATTAAATACCCATTGTCAAAATGCACTATTACTTTTCTTTTTCTAAACAAACAATCAAACAAGTTGAAACGCTTGTTTTTTCAAAACCAAAACGGTTCTTATTTATGACCATCAAACTCCATTTCCAATATGCCCTATCAGGGTTATTGGCACTCTGTTCATTATCAGAGGCAACAGCTCAACAAGCGACATGGAAAGCGATGCGACAACGCGGCGCGAATTTCTATGAAATTCAAGACACGTTCGAGCGTCAAAATGCAGCACTTTTGCAGACTTTTCAAACTGCCGCCGCACCCCGACACGAGGGAGACAGCACTGGAAAATTTAACAGTATTATCAAGTACAATCGTTGGGCACATCGGGTCAAAGCGCGTGTTACCGAAAGTCAAGGCGATTTAAGCGCGATTACGGCGGGCAATGCTCGCGCCTTAGCGCAACGAGCGACCGAAGTGCAAACGCGAACGGGCGAATCTTGGCGCGCTATCAGTCCGCCTTCTACGCCTACGGATGCTGGGAATGGTCGCATTAATGCCGTTCGAGTCCATCCAACGAATGCCAATATCTTATTTGCATGTTCTCCTGCGGGCGGATTATGGAAATCCGTGAATGGTGGGGACGCTTGGGAACCGACTTCTGAAAATATTGCCCTTTTAGGTTGTTCGGATGTTGCCTTTTCGCCGACCGACCCGAATACCATGTATTTGGCAACGGGCGATGGCGAAGCATCTGATAGTTATTCGACGGGCGTTTACAAATCTACGGATGGCGGGGCAACTTGGTTAGCGACAGGATTGACGTTTACCGCAGGTGAAAAAATCGTTCTATCTCGACTTTTAGTAAATCCGACCAATGGCAATCTTTTAGTATCGAGCAGTAATGGCATTTATCGTTCGACCAATGGGGGCACTGCATGGACGCTGACTAATACCGATGATACGCGAGATATGGAATTTAAATCGGATAATCCTAATATCGTTTTTGCAACCAAATACGCTCCGACCAGTGCTTGTTTTTTGCGTTCCACCGACGGTGGCGCGAATTGGACGACGATTTCGACAGGATTACCAACAAGTGGGGTGATGCGAGCCGCTATTGCGGTTACGCCTGCGGATGCGAATTACGTGTATTTGATGTTGGCAAACGATGTTGATTATGGTTTATTGGGCATTTATCGCTCCACCGATGGCGGTGTGACGTTTACAAATCAAACTACTTGGCCTTCCAATACGATGGGTTGGTCATCGTCGGGCAGCGATTCAGGCGGTCAAGGTTGGTATGATATATCTATTGCGGTTTCGCCCACGAATCGAGAACTTTTATTTACAGGCGGTGTGAATATTTGGAAAAGTACAAATGGCGGTGCGTCTTTCACGATTGCAGGACATTGGATTGGCGACGGTGCGCCTTATGTTCATGCCGATATCCATGATTTAGTGTTTAATGGCAGTACGCTTTGGGTGGGTTGCGACGGTGGTGTTTTCAAGACGACGAATAATGGCACGAGTTGGACGGATAAAAGTAGTAATTTAAGCATTGCCCAAATGTATGGTATGGGGCTTTCCGCAACGAATGCCAATCTTATCCTTTCTGGACATCAAGATAATGGTACGAATTTGATGACTTCGCCAACGGATTGGTCGAGAGTCATCGGCGGAGATGGCATGCAATGTTTTATTGACAGGACAAATAATAATAATCTATTTGGTTCGCTTTATTATGGACGGGTTTATCGTTCTACGAATGGTGGTATGAGTTTCAGTTCATTACCTTCCATTCCAAATGGGAATTGGGTTACGCCTTGGCTTCAAGACCCTGTAACGGCTACGACGCTTTACGCAGGCGGCAAAGAAGTCTTCAAATCAACGGATTTTGGGAATAACTGGTCGCAAGTGTCTAATTTTGGGGGTACGGTGGCAATCGCCGCAATAGATGTAGCGCGAACGAATGCGCAAATACTCTTTGCAGCCAAAGGCACTTATGTGACAGCTCGACGGGCTTATACGGCACAAGTTTTCAAATCTACAAATGGCGGCAACAATTGGACGGAAGTAACCAGTCCGAATTTTCCTGCAAATGCGTCCATCATTGGATTGCACATTGATGTCAATAATATCAATCGGATTTATGTCGGTTTTGCCAGTTATGCAGGCACTTCGGTTTACATTTCCAATGATGGCGGTGCGACTTGGGCAAATTATTCGACGGGATTGCCACAAGTTCCTGCCAATTGTTTTGTGACCACTTTGGGCAATGCCAATGGGGAAGTTTTTGTAGGAACGGATATTGGCGTGTATCATCGAACCAATCATTTAACGGCGTGGGAGCCTTTTAGCAATAATTTACCCAGTGCGCCTGTCAGCGATTTGGAAATTTTTTATCCAACAGCTCTTTTACGGATTGCGACTTTTGGAAGAGGCGTTTGGGAAACGGTTTTACCTGGTTATAATGCGCCCCCAATCGTTCGTTTGACTGCGCCGACGGCGGGACAACTTTTTACGAGTCCTGCAACAATTAATCTCGCTGCGACCGCAACTGACCCCGATGGTCGGGTCACACAAGTTCAATTTTATAGCGATGCGACGCTTATCGCAACGGATAGTTCCGCGCCTTACACCGCCACTTGGACGAATGTAGCCGCAGGTAACTATCATTTAACCGCCAAAGCCACCGATGATAGCTCTGCTGTGATGGTTTCAACGGCTGTGATGATTTCCGTAATCGGTGCGAATGATGCACAATTGTCCGCCATTGTTACGCCGAATACCACGATTGCAGTGGACAGTGTGTTTGCAACCGTCCGTTTGAGAAACGCAGGCGCAAATCCATTGACGACTGCCGCGATTTATTACAAATTGGACAATGGCACCTTGCAAAATTACACGTGGACAGGCAATTTAGCTTCACAAGCCGAGATAGAAGTTCGTTTGCCAAATGTACTGCGTTATACAGCAGGTGTACATCAATTGTTAACCTACGTTGGCAACGCTGTGGATGAAAATCGGGCGAATGATACCTTGCGCTTAACCTTTGAATATCAATTATTTGGCAGTTGTGCTGATAATTACGAGCCGAATAATAGCGTTGAAACGGCTACACCGATTCCTGTCAATACAACGGTTCGTTCCATGCTGGCAATAAGTAGCGATTGGGATTTTTTTCAATTCAAAACCACTGCACCGCGAACGGCATTCACGGTTGTTTTAAATGAATTACCAACGGATTTTGATTTAACCATTTATCGTTATGATCAGGGCGGTAATCTCATTTCGATGGGCAGCTCTGCAAGTGGTGGTACGCAAACGGATTCCGTCGTTTTTAATAATTTAGTGGATACAGGCACGTATTATGCAAAAGTGTATTTTGGTAGTCACCCCAGCCAATGTTATGCATTAAAGGTCTCGACTCAGGAGCCGATTCGATACGATATGGCATTAGATAGTATTTTTGCGCCGCAAGGGAATATTTATACGAGTACGGTTACGCCGCGAGTTCGGCTTAAAAACAAAGGCAATACACCTGTGACGAGTTTTGTACTTGCAACTCAGTTGGATAATAATTCAATCCGAACGAATTTCTATACCTTCCCGACTCCGTTGCAACCCAATGATACGATTTCGATACCATTACCAGCTGCGATTGCATTCAGCAATTATTCAGTAGGTCAGCATGCATTCAGCGTTTCGGTTCGGCCGACTTGGAGTTTTTTGGATGTGGATACGAGCAACGATACAAGATACGCTACTTTTCGATACGTATTAGCACCTGCGGTCGCGGTGACGCAACCATCGAATGACCAAATTTTTGCTGCCAATACAACGGTTTCAATCGCTGCTACCGCAACGGCTCAAAATGGTGGTAGCATTACAAAAGTCGCTTTTTACAACGGAAATACATTGTTAACAACGGATTATGCAGCTCCTTACACGTATGATTGGGCAAATGTGCCACTTGGCACGTATCGCATTATAGCCAAAGCGTATGATAATGACAATGATTCAACCGTTTCGGAACGAATCACATTTTTTGTTTCCAGTGCGAATGATGCGGGCGTTTATGGGGTTGCCAATGCAACGGATTTTCTGGGTTACGACTCGACGCGTCCTGTGGCGCAAATCCGCAATTACGGTTCAAATGCATTAACCAATGTGAAAATTTATTACCGATTGGATAACCAACCCATTGATAGTCAATCTTTTACAGGCATGAATCTTGCGAGTGGGCAACGGACTACGTTCCCTTTACGCATGGTTCGTTACGCGATTGGCAATCATACCTTTACAACTTGGACGGGGCAACCTAATGGTACAATGGATTCTAATACGGGCAATGATACGTTCCGATTGAATTTTGAATACCTTGGTTTTGGAGCCTGCGCAGACAATTATGAACCCAATGATAACTTAGCTACTGCAACGCCTATCCCAACGAATGTAATCGTTCGTTCCAAATTAGCGACATGGGGCGATATGGATTGGTTTATGTTTAGAACGACCCCGCAACAACCTAATTTTACGGTCATCTTGAATGAATTGATGGTGGATCACGATTTATCGGTTTACAAATGGGATAATGTCAATCAAATGGCGTTTTACATCGGCGGTTCAAGCAGAGGTGGCACGCTTGAAGACTCTGTTACAATCATTGCAGGTGCGGATACAGGTACTTATTTTGCGGTGGTGAGTTATGGTGGCGGCGATAACGCTTGTTACGCGCTCAAAGTGCGCACACGTGGGGCTATTTTGACGGATATTGGCGTAGATACGATATTTGCACCCAATGGTCAAGTTCGTACAGCTTTTTTTACGCCCGTCGTTCGACTCCGCAATAGTGGTCAAGAACCCATTACAAGTTGCTCCATTTATTACCAAATAGATAACGAATGGCCATCAAGTATGACCAAATATTTTTCGCCTGCTTTGCAACCCAATGATACCTTAATGGTCGCATTACAGTCAATGAGTTGGTACACAACGGGCGCACATACCTTTATGGCTTATACGAGTAATCCAAATTTCTATCAAGATGTCAATGTACGGAATGACACAGCGCGTTCAGCATTTACGTATGTGATACCGCCGACTGTGAGTTTGGTTGCGCCTTTAAATAATCAACTTTTTGCTCAAAATACACCAATTGTGTTGTCCGCAACCGCTTCGGGCAATGGAACGACGATTGCAAGCGTTGAGTTTTACAATGGTAATACATTAATCGGTACCGATAATACGGCTCCATACGCGTACAACTGGACAAATGTGCCATTGGGCAGATACAACATTCATGCAAAAGCGATTGACAATCTAAATGTGAGCGAAAGCACCTTACCGAGAACGATTTATGTAACAGGCAATCCAGATGCAGGCGTTCCAAGCGTTAGGAATGAGCGTTATATATGGACGGATAGCCTCATCCCACAAGTTTGGGTGCGCAACTACGGTACGCAGGCATTAACCAATGTAGAGGTTCATTGCAAGTTAAATCAAAATGCGGTGGTGAGCCAAACCGTAACAGGTTTAAATGTAAATCGGGGTGATTCAACGCTTGTATTAATGCCGACGCTTCGTTATGGGATAGGCATGCACACTTTACAAGTATGGAGCAGTATGCCGAATGGGAATGCTGACCAAAATCCATCAAATGATACCTTACAATACACATTTGAATACCGAGATATGAGTCTTTGCGGTGACTTCTTCGAGCCGAATAATACGTTTGAAACGTGTACACCGATTCCGACCGATAGAACGATTCGGTCTAAAATCGGTAGTTTTGAGGATTTCGATGGTTACACGTTTAAAACCACAGCAGACCGACCTCATTTTACCGTCCTTTTGAATGAATTGACGAGCAATCAAGATTTGGCATTGTATAAATACAATGCATTCAGTGGCAGTTTTCTATACATGGGCGGTTCTTGGTCGAGTGGGACGAATCCAGATTCGATTCAATATTCATCCAGCATTGACACGGGTACCTATGTGATTGCCGTTGGCGGTGGCCCCATAGATAACAATTGTTACGCGCTTTTCGTGCGAACCTACACGGCTCCCATTTTAGATATTGGCGTAGATAGCATTTTAGTACCCACCGCAAATATCGTAACGAGTAGCTTTAATCCTGTCGTTCGGGTGCGCAATTATGGCAATGTGCCTGTGAATAATTTTGAAGTCAATAGCTTCGTGGATAACAATTGGTCTGTGTATCAATATGTGTCTTTGGCAACGCCTTTATTGCCCAATCAAGTAAGGCTTGTCACTTTAAACTCAGTTACAGGCTACACGATAGGCAATCATCGGTTTACAGCATACACGGGCTATCCAAACGGCAGTTGGGATATGCGCTATCGCAATGATACCAGTATCGTTGCATTCCGATACGGAGTATTGCCAACCGTTTCATTGACCTCGCCGACAGACGGAACGCAATGGGTGCGCACGAGTCCACAAGGCGCGCCTGTGCCATTATCGGCAACGGCGAGTGCCTCTAATGGCGTTGTTGTGAAAGTCCAATTTTACGCAGGTGCAACCCTTTTGGCAACGGATAGTACCGCGCCGTATCATTATATTTGGGCAAATGCACCTTTGGGGCAACATCGTTTGACGGCAAGAGTATTTGATACACAAGGCGGCGAAAGCACTTCTACGACCACCACAATTCAAATTTTAAATGTGGTACCCATTGTTTCGTGGATTACGCCGAATCAAAATCAAGTTTTCCCATCCAATTCAACCATTCGATTAGCGGCAGCCGCTTCAGATTCCGTAGATGGACGCATTGTGAAAGTTGAGTTTTATAGAGATAACGTTCTTTTAGGAACAGACAGTATTGCGCCGTATCAGTACGATTGGGCGAATGTGCCGATTGGGGTTTACGGTTTGAAAGTCAAAGCGTATGATGATGCGGGTGCGACGACGACCGACCAAAATCGGAGTATTACGGTTAAAAGTCGTTTAGATGCGAATCCATTGAGTGTCAATCGTCCGACGAGTGTGGTTACGGTGGATACCAGTGTATTCCAATTGGTTTTGAAAAATCTTGGTTTCGACACCTTGAATTCGGTTCAAATCAATTATCAATTGAATAATGGAGTCACGCGCACACAGGCTTGGATAGGCGCGTTAGCAACCAATCAGACGTTAAATGTTGATTTACCGACCTTAAATCTGACCAATATCGGTGCACAAGCGTTGAAAATATGGACAAGTTTACCCAATCAAGGTGCAGACGAAAATCGGAACAATGATAGTTTAAATTATAATTTCAATTATCAATGGTGTGGCGACAATTACGAACCGAATAATGCGCCTTCTACTGCGACTTCAATTGTGGCGAATAAGTTCTACTACGGTCAAATTATGCAAGGTACGGATAGGGATTTTTACAAATTCAGCACCACAAATGCCCGTCCAAAAGTTCGGATAACAGTTCGACACGCGCTTTTAGATGCCGAAGTACAATTATATCGGTTGGAATTGAATGGCGATTTAACGAGTTTAGCGGCAGCGAATCGGCGCGGTTTAGGGCGCGAATTATTGGTTTGGAATGAAAGCAATCTTGGAAATCAATATGTAATTGCATTGACGAGTTTCAATAATGGATTTGAAGTGGATAGCTGTTACAGTTTGTTGGTCGAAACGTCGGATACGTTGATGACAGGCATTTCACCAATCTTGGATAAACCATTCCAATTCAAACTCGCACCGAATCCAGCGCGGGAAAAAGTACACGTTTTATTGCAAGCGAATTTGACTCAAAGTATTGATAATCAATTGATTGTAAGAGATATATTGGGCAGACTCGTCTTCCAACGAAAATTACAATGGAGTGATTTGCAAGCACCCATTTCAATTGAAACGGAAGGCTGGTCGAAAGGCGTGTATCTCGTTTCGTTGCAACGAGACGGGCAAATCGTAACTGAAAAATTAGTGATAGAATAGTTGGTTAGTTGGTTGGTTAGTTAGTTAAAATATTGATTATCAATGATTTAATTAACTAACTAACCAACTCCCTCTATCAAGATGACTGACGCATAATGCAACCGATTGCGCGAAATCATCGCATCTCGGTTATCAATCAAGCCTTTCTCTTCCTGCGTATTCAAATGATTGAATTGCATTGACAACATCAAAACCATTGAATGCGCCTCTGCATCTTTATTTTCGGTCAGGTTGAAAAGTTGCGCCAAGACATCTGCCATTTTGCCCTGCTTCAAAAGCATTTTTAATTGGGCAATTGGTTTTAATTTTGATTTTAATCAAATGTGTTGATGATTCCGAAACGGGCAGGTCACGACTTGCGCTGATAGCTCCTTTGTTGAATCACAAATATAAACCAAATATATTATGATTAAGTTTCAATGAATTCAAAAAAAAAGTATATAATTTTACTGGAAATTGAAATTATAATGGTGAATAATTATCATGTCTAAACAGCAGAATAGCAAAGTGTCGGCACAAAACCATTGCACATGCGCCATATTGCCAAATTTTGTTTTAAACATTAACCTATTTTCCGTATTTTGCCTAAAAAAAGACGGAACTGAGCGCAATACGTCCCAATTCCGTCTTTTTTATTCGTAAAAAAATTCGTGTAATCCGTGGCAAAATAACTACTTCCCTTTCGGCAACGCATCCACATCAAATCCCAATGCTTTCAATTTCTCCTTACTCAATTCATCTAAGTTCTTGATTTCCAACACATTATCTTTGCCTTCTGGATTTTTAACCGTGATAATTAACTTTTCGCCATCCAACGATTTGGTTTTAGCCGTTTGCGCAACCGTTTCTAATGATTTGGCTTTTGCCTCTGCTTTTTGCAACGCATCATTCGCTTTTGTAATATCTTTTTGCGCATCATCCAATTGTTTTTGTAAAACTTTGGAATTATCCGCATTCGATGCAAAGATTTTCTTCAAATTTTCCAATTCAGCTTTGAGCGCGTTCAATTCATTTTCGCGGGCTTTTCGGGCTTCTTCGGCTTTTGCGCGTTCCAAAGCGGCGGCTTGTTCGACACTGCGCAATTTCAATTCCTCATGATTGATTAAATCGTTGCAATTTTGCAACGTCAATAAATTTTCCAAACTGACCAAATCAACCGACACAATGTAATCTACTTTAAATTGGTCTGAACTGCTATAAACTTCCCCGCCCAAACAAAAAACCGTCCCCGAAACAAAAGATGCTTTTTCATTTTTGCGAAAAGCGCGGGTGAAAACCGTCGTTAATTTGGCAGAACGCACGTAAAACATTTGTTTTTTAACTTCGGGAGTCACTTTCACCGACGCTTTACATATATCCAAATACGGAATATAATCTTCAGGCAAAAACGCAACGCCAATATCCGTAATCACCACTTCATAAACCGAATTTTCCTTCACGGACGCGGACGCAATCGCATACGAACCATTCGCTTTGAAACGATTATCAATTTTAGAATTGTAAATCACATCCGATGTGGAAGCTGTGACAATCGGCGGTTTGCCTTGTTTGACGAATCGAGTCAAAACGCTTGATTTATTCGACGGGTCAATTAAAATGAGCGAACCCACTAACTGGTCAATATTATTGACGAACCCCGCCAAACCTTTAATAAAAGTGCGTTCTCGATACGTGTTTGGAAACTCCTCATTGACGGTAATCGTTTCCAATTGCACTTTGCGGGAGCGAAATTGAGCGTGACTTTCCGCAAAGCATTGAGTCAGTAGAAGTAATAAAATAAACTTTTTCATGCTAAGTAAGGATGAATGATAAATAATGAATGATAATTTTTTATAATCAATTGACAATCAATTAATTATAACATTCATAAACCGCGTTTATTTTTGCTCAATAGTTATCTTAAACGCTTTCGGTTCTTACGGAATGACAAAAAAGCTTGTCATTTCGTCATTTTTTGTCATTCCGTAGGAACCGAAATCTTAAATCCAATCCATTGCTTGCACAAAGTACGTACACACAAACGGCAAAATAACCCAAAACCATTCAGGATACGTGAATAATAAGCCAACCATCACCGCCAAAGAAACGCCGAAGAACATCCAATAGCGATTGCCATTTGCAGGAGCATCTGTATTTTTAACACTCATTTTTTTAAAATTTTTTAAAAGGTAAACATTTTTTGCTGAAATCTGCAACAAAGGTAGGCTTTTTTGTAAATATGAGGAAATAAGCAACGAATTTTTGTTTTTATTTAGAAAGTTTCTAAAAAGAAAAAGCGCAAAACATTGTATTCCAATGAATTGCGCTTTTTGCGGTCCGGACGGGGCTCGAACCCGCGACCCCATGCGTGACAGGCATGTATTCTAACCAACTGAACTACCGAACCGTATCTTTTACAATTTATTTGCCTTTGCTTTCAATTGCGATGCAAAGATAATAGGTATTTTAATACTGCGCAAGTTTTTTTTCATTTTTTTTTAAAAAAAATTAATTTTTTTTTTGGTATGGATAAAAAGCGTACTTTTGTACGCGAAAAAAGAGCAATTTGAACGGAATTATCTAATATTGAGTCACATTTGAATAAAATTTTACCCGAATGGTCTTTTTGGAGTTTGAAAAACCTTTAGAAGCTCTGTACGAGCAGTTGGATAAATTAAAACAGATTTCCGAACAAGGAGATATTGATGTAACGGCTTCTATCGCCGATTTGGAGACGAAAATCAAGGATAAATTGAAAGATATTTATGAAAATCTTTCTGGTTGGGAAAAAGTGCAATTGTCCCGACATCCTGAGCGTCCGTACACCTTGTTCTACGTGCAACAAATGTGTAAAAAATTTATCGAACTGCACGGCGACCGTCATTTTTCGGATGATAAAGCGATTGTCGGCGGTCTCGCAGATATGGATGGTCAAACCTTTATGATGATTGGTCATCAAAAAGGCATCAATATCAAAATGCGTCAATATCGCAATTTCGGGATGGCAAATCCTGAAGGGTATCGAAAAGCATTGCGGTTGATGAAGACGGCAGAACGGTTCAATATTCCTGTCGTTTGCTTGATTGATACGCCTGGTGCCAATCCTGGTTTGGAGGGCGAAGAACGCGGTCAAGCAGAAGCCATTGCACGTAACTTGTTTGAAATGGCACAATTACGCGTACCAATTATTTGTATTATCATTGGCGAAGGCGCGTCGGGCGGTGCCATTGGCATTGGTTTGGGCGACCGCGTGTACATGATGGAAAACACTTGGTATTCCGTGATTTCGCCTGAATCTTGTTCTTCAATCCTTTGGCACTCCTGGGATTACAAAGAACAAGCCGCCGCCGCCCTCAAATTAACCGCAGAACACATGTATTCATTCGGTTTGATTGACGGCATCATCAAAGAACCACTCGGCGGCGCGCACACCGCACCCGAAGCAATGGCAGCAACTCTAAAAGCGCAAATCAAACGCGCATTAGCAGAATTAAAAGATTTAGACCCCGAGGAACGCATCGAATTGCGCATTAATAAATATTGTCGCATGGGTACTTTTGAAGATACAAGCAAAATTTCTAACGAATGATGAATATCATAATTATTTGATTATCAATACATTGTAAAGTGAAAAATTCATTCATTATTTATCATTAACTACATGAAAATTTATCATGATTTATTGCGCCACATTCTGGATAAGGGCGCGAAAAAAGCAGATAGAACGGGCACAGGTACAATTAGTACTTTTGGATATATGATGCGATTTGATTTGTCAAAAGGGTTTCCCCTATTGACAACCAAACAGTTACATCTTAAATCTATTATACATGAGTTATTATGGTTTTTGAAAGGGGAAACCAATATTGCGTACCTCAAAAAACATAAAGTCCGAATATGGGATGAATGGGCGGATGTAAATGGTGATTTAGGTCCCATTTACGGCAAGCAATGGCGCAGTTGGGAAACGCAAAATGGCGAAACCATTGACCAAATTTCTGAAGCCATTCGCACCCTAAAACAAAATCCTGATTCGCGGCGCATCATCGTGAATGCTTGGAATGTGGGCGATTTGAAACAAATGGCGTTGACTCCATGCCACTGTTTGTTTCAATTTTACGTGAGTGAAGGGAAATTATCGTGTTTATTGTATCAGCGTTCGGCGGATGCGTTTTTGGGTGTGCCGTTCAATATTGCATCTTACGCGCTGTTGACGATGATGATTGCACAAGTTTGTGATTTGGAAGTGGGCGAATTCATTCATAGTTTTGGCGATTTACACCTATATATAAACCATTTGGAGCAAGCAAACTTGCAATTGACACGAACGCCTAAGGATTTGCCACAAATGGTTTTAAATCCTGCGGTAAAAAATATATTTGATTTCCAATATGAAGATTTTAGTTTGAAAAATTATGAGCCGCATCCTACGATAAGGGCATCTGTATCCGTTTGATTTTTGCAAACATATAGGTACATACGAGATATAGAGTATTGATTATCAATATTTTACATCTATTATGTACCTATATTTTCTATAATTTTTCTCTATCCTAATAAATGCCCTTCTATGTCCCCTATATCCCTATGTGTTTGCAAAAGTGGCGTAAAAGTTGTGAGAAAATAGAAACAATTTCCCGATCCATGCGTTATTATATGCAGAAAATGCATCAAACATTGTTATCCAAAAACCTTACAAATAGGTAAATAGCAAGTTCAAATACATTTCTGATAAAAAAAAATATCTGTTAAAGTTATGTAAAAAGGGTTCAAAAATTTTGAAATGACTCCTTTTTTTCGTTACTTTACAGTTTAAAAAAAAATGCTGGTAAGCAACTGGAAATCATAACATATATGATGTATCTATTGAATAACCCTACTCGATATATTAGGACAAACAAAAAAAACATTTTAACTACTATTTTGACCTCTGCTATCACCGCAGGTGCTGTCACAATGGGGTTTCAATATAAACAACACCGCGTCGAAGCGATTGAACGGGACGATCATAATGCGCGTTTCGCAGGAATGACCGATTTGATGCTTTCGGGCAGGGTTCAGCGCAGCTTTGTAAGCTCTGCGCCGACCAATTTTATTGCGGCGGCAGCTACAATCACGCCTTCTGTGGTCAATATTAAAGCACTTAATGGCACAGATGAATCCCTTTGGAATTCTGGAGAAAGCAATTTAGGTACGTCATCGGGTTCGGGTGTGATTATCTCGGCGGATGGTTACGTGATTACGAATAATCATGTCGTGGAAGGGGCGACGGATATTGAAGTTGCATTGAGCGATAAGCGCGTGTATGATGCTAAATTAGTCGGTTCGGATGCAAGTACAGACCTTGCATTATTGAAAATTGATATGGGTCGCTTGATACCTGTGCGCTTTGGCAATTCGGATTCGATTCGAGTGGGCGAATGGGTTTTGGCGGTTGGCAATCCGTTCAATTTAGAATCTACGGTCACGGCGGGTATTGTGAGTGCTAAAGGTCGGAGTATCAACATTTTAGAAGATAAATATTCGATTGAATCGTTCATTCAAACGGATGCTGCTGTGAATCCTGGTAATTCTGGCGGTGCGCTTGTCAATACAAATGGCGAATTAGTGGGCATTAATACAGCGATTATTACCAAATCGGGGCGTTATGAAGGCTATTCATTTGCGATTCCAGTGAATTTGGTGATGAAAATTGTACGCGATTTGAAAAGTTATGGCGTGGTTCAACGTGGTTTTTTGGGCGTGAGCGTCGAAGATTTATCGCCTGAACGGGCTAAACAAGTGAATCTTGACCCGATGAGTGGTGTTTACATTAGCAAAGTGAATCCTGGTAGCGCGGCAGAAGATGGCAACATTAAAGAAGGGGATGTAGTGACTTCCGTGAATGGAAGCGCGGTGCGGAATAAGCCTGAATTACTCGAAATTGTTGCGCGACACCGCCCTGGCGATAAAATTACGTTAGAATACATGCGTTTGGGCAAGAAAGGCAAAACAAATGTAACTTTAAAGAATAAGAATAATACAACTGCGTTAACCGAATTAGAACCTGTTTCCTCGTTGCCCGAACGATTGGGTTTTGCCAAATTGCAAACCTTGAATGCGTTGGAAATCAAGAAGATAGGTACAAAAGGCGTTCGCGTTTTGACGATTGGGAAAGGCAGTAAAATATCGCGTTTGAATATGGAAGAAGGTTTTGTAATGACGCATATCAACGATATTAAAATAGAAAGTGTTGAACAATTTATTAAAATATTGGAAAAAGCGCGTCCACAAGATAAGATTACGATTGAAGGCGTTTATGAGAATTTCCCTGACCCGTATTTCTTTACTTTTACGAAATAATTTCCTACGGAATGACAATAAAAAAGCACCTTTTAATGACAGTTGGTCATCAAAAGGTGTTTTTTTTATGCAAATTAAAACACAAATTTGCACAAATAACTTATATGTAAGTTGTTGATAATCAAGCTTCTATGTCTCACATGCCCATTTGTGTTTGCAAAGCAGCAACGAGTCGTTCAATATCCATTTGTGTATGCAACGCGCTCAACACAATGCGCGTAATCGGCTTGCTTTGAGGATTCGGATACGGAAAACTCGAAATCCAAATATTTTGTTTTAACAATGCTTCATAATACGCGTCTCGTTCGGTATAAAAAATCGGATAATTCGGCAATGTTTTAAAATCAGCATTTAAACCATGAATTTGAAGATTTTGGTTAAAAAACGCAATATTTTCACTCAATTGTTGCCGTAAACGCTCATAACCGCCTTGAAAATTCAAAAATGCTTCCAAATACGCAGGTACCATCGGCGACGCGCCCGCGAAATGTGGACTATTCCAAATCGTTGAAATCTGTTTTTGATTTCCCAAAATCACACCACCAGGAATGCCTAATGCTTTCGCCAAAGATGCAATCACCATTAAATCAATATTTTGCAAATGATTATTTTTAATAATTTGATTTACAAGGGTAAAAATGCCCCAACCATTTTCGCCTGTAATCCCAATCCCATGAGAATCATCTATTAATAAGGTGATGGGTCGGTCATTCGGCAACTGTCGAATCCAATCCCACTGATACGGTTGACAACGCAATGGGTCAAGTGCATCCGATAAAATCAAGGTCGCACCTGTTTTTTGAACGATTTGGGCAACATTTTCTTCAAATTCTGGACGATTTTTAAACGAATAAGGCAAAGGCGGCGCATTCATCACAATCGCAGGATGTGCATTTGGCGCAGCAATATATTTTTCTTGTTGAAATATTTTGGTTGCAATTTGCCCCGCCAACATGCCTGACGAAACGGTTAAAGCAGCTTCTGCACCACATTGTTGCGCAATAAAATATTCTGTTTGTTCATAAACCTTCAATTTCAACGCATTGTGTCGAGAAGCGGAGAAAATAGTGCCGTATTTTTCAAAACCGTTCATCAATGCCATTTTGAAATCGGGTTGATGTGCAATTCCAAGATAACTCACGCCACTGAAAAATAAATATGCCTGTTGCTGATGGAAAATGGTTCTACTGGGTAAAGATTGAATGGTCATTTGAATTAAGAATCAAGAAATTTTAAAGAATGTAAGAAATTTTTTTTGAACGCAAATCTATAAAATATCCACTAAAATACTACTTTCGCGCTTTAAAATGATTCATCGTTAATGATGAATGATAAATGATGAATGATGAATAATAAGTGACGAATTATTAATTGTATAAATAATTGATTATTCGTTAATTACAATATTCATTATTTCGCCATTCATCATTCATCATTCATAATTCATCATTAATCAATCATCATTATGTCTAAAATTTTAATTATTGGTGCAGGCGGAGTCGGTCAAGTCGTCGCTCATAAATGTGCACAACATCCTTCTGTTTTCTCTGAAATCATGTTGGCGAGTCGCACCAAGTCGAAATGTGATAAAATTGCGGCGGGCATCGAAGCAAAATATGGCGTTCCTATCAAAACGGCTAAGATTGACGCGGAAGATGTGCCTGCGTTGACGCGTTTGATGAAGCGTTTTAAACCCAAAATGGTCATTAATGTGGCGTTGCCGTATCAAGATCTGACCATTATGGACGCGTGTTTGGAAGCGGGCGTTCATTATTTGGACACCGCCAATTATGAACCAAAGGATGTTGCCAAATATGAATATTCTTGGCAGTGGGCGTATCAAGACCGTTTTAAAAAAGCGGGTTTGATGGCGGTTTTGGGTTGCGGATTCGACCCTGGCGTGACAAATGTTTATACCGCGTATGGTGCAAAACATCATTTTGACGAAATTCATTATTTGGATATTGTGGATGCGAATGCGGGTTCACATGGCAAGGCGTTTGCGACGAATTTCAATCCCGAAATCAATATTCGGGAGATTACCCAAAACGGAAAGTTTTATGAAAATGGCAAATGGGTTGAAATTCCGCCGCATTCGGTGATGAAACCATTGAGTTATCCCGAAGTTGGACCCAAGAACTCCTATATTATTTATCATGAAGAATTGGAATCATTGGTCAAACATTTTCCAACCTTGAAACGCGCCCGTTTTTGGATGACTTTTGGGGAAGAATATTTGACGCATTTGCGCGTGATTCAAAATATTGGGATGGCGGGCATTGAACCGATTGATTTTAAAGGTAAAAAAATCGTTCCATTGGAATTTTTGAAGGCTGTTTTGCCGAATCCTGGTGATTTGGGCGAAAATTATACAGGATTTACATCTATTGGCTGTAGAATTCGAGGCATCAAAAATGGCAAAGAGCAAACCTATTACGTTTATAACAATTGTAGTCACAAAGCGGCTTATGACGAAACAGGCACTCAAGGCGTGAGTTATACGACGGGTGTGCCTGCGATGATTGGCGCGATGATGATGTTGACAGGCGAATGGAAAGGTGCGGGCGTTTGGAATATTGAACAATTGAATCCAGATCCATTTATGAAAAAGTTAAATGAGTACGGTTTGCCTTGGCACGAGTTACATAATGTAGATTTAGAAATTTGATTTTTGCGAACACATAGGAAACATAGCTGCAAACATATAGGTGCATAGGAAACATAGAATGTTGATTTTAATCTTCTATGTTTCCTATGTACCTATGTGTTTACACCTATGTTTCC
The DNA here is from genome assembly GCA_041192405.1 of Bacteroidota bacterium. Taxonomy (GTDB): domain Bacteria; phylum Bacteroidota; class Bacteroidia; order Chitinophagales; family Saprospiraceae; genus JAAFJT01. The sequence continues at coordinate 21,650 of JBEEMZ010000010.1, forward strand.
TATATACATATGTGTTTTCAATTACATATAAAAAAACAATAAATGATTGATATTCAAGCAATTAAAACACCCGCCTACGTCTTAGACGAAAAATTATTAGTCCAAAATTTGGAATTAATGAAACATGTCCAAAATGAAGCAGGCGTTCAAATCATCTTAGCATTCAAAGGTTTTGCGATGTGGAGCAGCTTCCACCTCGTGAAACAATATTTGGCAGGTGCGACCGCAAGTTCTGAAAATGAAGCCCGACTTTGTTGGGACGAAATGGGGACGCTCGCGCATACGTATGCGCCCGTGTACGCGCCCGATGAGTTTAGAAATCTTTTGAAATATTCGTCTCATATTACCTTTAATTCGCTTTCGCAATACGCCTTGTACGCGCCCAAAATCGCTAAATCGCAATTTAAAGTCAGTTGTGGTCTGCGCGTAAACCCAGAATATTCAGATGTGGCAACCGATTTGTACAATCCGTGCGCGCCTGGAAGTCGTCTGGGCATTTTGCACGAACAGTTAAAAGATGGATTGCCTGCTGGCATTGAAGGTTTGCATTTTCACGCCCTTTGTGAATCAACAAGTTATGAATTAGAAAAAGTCTTAATTAATTTTGAAAAATTATTTGGACATCACTTATATCAACTTAAATGGGTCAATTTCGGCGGCGGGCATTTGATGACACGTAAAGATTATGATGTCAATCATTTGATAAGCGTTTTGAAAGCGTTCCGAAAACGTTATCCTAATTTACAAGTCATTTTGGAACCAGGCAGCGCGGTTGCTTGGCAGACGGGCGTATTGATTTCCACCGTTTTAGATATAGTCGAAAATCGTGGTGTGAAAATTTTAATGCCCGATGTGAGCTTCACAGCGCACATGCCTGATACATTGGAAATGCCGTATCGCCCTAAAATCACAGGCGCGACCGACCCTGTTGAGGGCAAACCGACGTATCGAATTGGAGGAAATAGTTGTCTTTCAGGCGATTTTATGATGGAATATTCGTTTGAAAAGGAAGTTCAAGTAGGTGATATATTGATTTTTGAAGATATGATTCATTATACAATGGTGAAAACGACTACGTTTAATGGCATTGCGCACCCCGATATTGGAATTTGGAAATTAGATAATACCTATCAATTGGTGCGCCGTTTTAATTATAGAGATTATAAAAATCGCTTATCTTAGTCATTTGATTTGCGAAATTACTTGGAAATTTCGCAAATCTTTTATAACTTTGCCTATTATATAATCTAAAAATATTGGAAATGCACGCAAATCCTGCTTATGTTTCACCCACAAACCCATTGACGGTTGTAAAAATGTCGAAAAAACCGCGCCTTTACACGCTTGGCGAGTATTTGCAACGAAGCGAAAAGGTGCAAGAACGACTTGAGTATCATAATGGATTCATAATTAAAGTATCGAAAACGAATGTATCACAAAATACAATTTCGACAAATATAGTTGCTGCACTCAAAAATGCGTTTAAAAATATTCAAGACAAAAAATATCAAGTCTTTAGTGGACAACAAATTGTTTATTTACCTAAATTCAATTTTGGATTATATCCTGATGTTTTAGCATTTGTGGATCCGCCTGAATATTTCGATAAGAATCAAGTACTTTTAACGAATCCATTGATTATCGTTGAAGTGTTGTCAAGAAGTACTAAGAAATATGATAAAACTCAAAAATTTATTGAGTATAAAAGTTTGGAATCTTTTCAAGAATACATTTTGATTGACCAAGATAGGTGTCAAGTGGATGTTTTTTTTCAAAAAGCCCCACATTTATGGAGTGATGCTTCTTTTACAAATTTAACAGATACGATTCATTTACATTCGGTCGGTTGTTCGATAAGTGTTGCGGACATTTATGAAGATATCGTTTTTGACAAATAATTATAAACTTTTTGTTATGGAACAATTCAAATCTATCCTTGAACGGTCTTTGTTTGGGGTGTGTAGCTATTTGGGTGAGAAGATGCAGTTGAAATCGGCTCGCGTGCGTTTGTATTTCATTTACTTATCATTTATTACCTTCGGTTCGCCCATCATTTTTTATTTATTTTTGGCATTTTGGGTCAATATTCGCCGTTATATTAAGCGACATAAAGACACGATTTTCGGTTAAAACAAAGTTCTTTTCAAAACAAAGTTACAAAAGCAACAAAACACTTTGCTTGCTTTTGTAACTTTTGTATTGAAAAAGCTTGCTCATTTAATATATTTGCCGCAAAAATGTCCTTTTAAATCGTTTTCGAACAATATTGATGGAAAATAGCAATCGCAATAGATGGATTTCATTGGGTTCCGTCTTATATATGATGGCGGCTTTTTTTTGGTGGACGGCGTTATTGTCGCGCCGAAATGATGAGCTTTTCAAACTAAAACGGGAAAATTTGGAGTTGCTCATGAAGGCAGAAAATGCTTTTCAAGATACGCAAACGTTTCAAAAGTCAACAAACTATCAAGTGTTAGTCGTTGAAAATCAAAAACATCGGCGTATGGTGGTTGGCGAAGGCTCTTTTTTGCTTTTGAGTTTCATGGGTATTTTGTGGATGATTCAATGGAGTTACCGCCGCGATATTGCATTGGTGCAACAAAGACGAAACTTTTTGTTGTCTATTACGCATGAGTTAAAATCGCCTTTGTCCTCTATGAAATTGATTTTGCAGACGATTGTAAAACGCGATTTGGAAAAAGTTCAAATTAATAAACTTTGTGATGGCGGCATCAAAGAAGCAGAACGATTGACCGAATTAGTCAACAATTTGTTATTTTCTGCCCGTTTGGACGCTGTTTACACGCCTACGCGAGAGGAAATCAATGTAATTCAATTGGTTGACGAAGTAGTTCAACGCTTTCGGATGCGTTCTCCAAAAGCATTGTTAGAAGTCATATCGCATGAAGTGCCGATTTTAAGAGCCGAAAAATTGAGTATTATGTCCGTTTTGATGAATTTATTAGAAAATGCGGTGAAATATTCCAATGGTCAACCTGAAATTTGTTTAACGTATCGCTACGAAAAAGAACAATTTGTTTTTGAAGTAGCCGATAAAGGCATTGGAATTCCATTGAAAGAACGTTCAAAAGTATTTCAACGCTTTTACAGAATCGGCAATGAGGATACACGCAATACGAAAGGAACAGGTTTGGGATTGTACATTGTAAAACAAATTGTTAAAGCGCATCGCGGTAAAATTCAAATTTTGGATAATCAGCCTGTTGGCACTATTTTCAAAATTATATTACCGAGTTAAATGGGTGATTTCTGAATTAGGATTCTTAGGATTTCACAGATTCTCAAGGATTAATTTTTAGAATTTAAATAATTGATTATCAATTATTTAAATATTTAAATTTTTATCATTAAAATTAAACCATTTCATTATATGAAAAATATTGTGGTATTAACGGGCGCAGGTATTAGCGCGGAAAGTGGCATTAGCACCTTTAGAGATGCGGGTGGTTTATGGGAAAATCACGCGGTTCAAGATGTGGCATCGCCCGACGGTTGGCGGCGAAATAGAGAATTGGTGTTGCGTTTTTACAACGAACGCCGTAAACAATTGTTCGATGTCAAGCCAAACGATGCACATGAAGCGATTGCAGATTTAGAAACAAAATTTCGTGTACACGTCATTACGCAAAATATTGATGATTTACATGAACGCGCAGGTAGTACCAATATTGTGCATTTGCATGGCGAATTGCGCAAATCTCGAAGTACCGTTAATGAAGAATTAGTATATCAATGTTTGGGTGACATCCGAATTGGCGATAAATGTGCCAAAGGTTCGCAATTGAGACCACATATTGTTTGGTTTGGAGAGCAAGTTCCTTTAATTTCTTTCGCGGCGCACTTGGTTTCGGAAGCTGATTTGGTTTTGGTGATCGGTTCTTCGATGCAAGTGTATCCTGCGGCGGGGTTGGTTGAGTACGCAGGGCGGGTAATTCCTGTCATTTATATAGACCCGAAACCTGCGATTAATCATGAGTTAAAAAAAGCAAATTTGATTGTTTTGCCCATGAAAGCGACTGAGGGCGTTCGCAAAGTGGTAGCAAAATTATTGGCGTTGCCCGAAAAAGCTTCCTTAAAATTTTCAAAAGAAGATTTTGAATAAATAGAAAAACTTTTAGAGCGCAGCATTTTTTAAAATAATTTTTTGCAAAAAAATCATTTTAAAAAATGCTACGCTCTACCCCACTCTCTCGGCGCGAAATTTTCCTAATTATAAAAACATGTAAAACATTGAAAATCAATTTATTATTCATTCGTTTAGCGTGCATTTTTGCCGCTACCGCCGTTATTTTAGGCGCGTTTGGCGCACACGCATTGAAAAATGTATTATCTGAATCGTCCTTAAAATCGTTTCAAACAGGCGTTCAATACCAAATGTATCACGCATTTGCATTGCTCGGCGTAGGTATTCTGCAACAATTTGTAGAACATCGCGCCCTCAAATGGAGTGGTTATTTTTTTACGGCGGGCATTTTATGCTTTTCGGGGTCATTATATCTATTGACGCTACTTGGTTTGCGTTGGTTAGGTCCGATAACGCCGATTGGAGGTATTTTTTTTGTTATGGGTTGGCTATCTTTGTTGTTTTCCATAAGCCTTTTTGAAAAAAAATAAGCAAAAAATGTAGCTGCTGCCTTACATTTTTCAATACCTTTGCCCATTGTAAATCATTTTTCACCTTTCACGAACCCAATCTCATGGAAAAACAACCGATGGAATTGACAGGCGATTTTGAAGCCGCCTTAGATATGTTGGAAAAAACAAATAAAAATTTGTTCATCACGGGTCGCGCTGGGACGGGGAAATCTACTTTGCTGTCGCTTTTCAAAAACACGACCCGCAAAAAATCGGTCGTGCTCGCGCCTACGGGCGTTGCCGCGCTCAACGTGCAGGGACAAACGATTCATTCTTTTTTTGGTTTTCCCGCCAAATTGATTGCGCGTTCCGAGATTCAAGCGCGAAAAGACCGCCGTATTTTTCAAAGATTACAAATTTTAATTATTGATGAAATTTCGATGGTTCGGGCGGATATGGTGGACAATATTGATTATGCGTTGCGCATCAATCGCCAAAATCCAAAACCTTTTGGCGGCGTTCAAGTGATTTTTTTTGGTGATTTATTCCAATTGCCGCCCGTTGTGGCAACGCCCGAAGAACAAACTTTTTTTAAAACCGTTTATGAATCGCCTTTTTTCTTTCATGCGAAAGTCTTTAAGGAACAAGACTTTATGTTAGAAACCTTTGAATTAAAAAAAGTATATCGGCAAGAAGCGCGTCATTTTATTCGACTTTTGGATGCGGTGCGGTTGAATCAGGTGGATTATGATGATTTGGACGATTTGAATCAGCGTCATAAGCCTAATTTCAATGCAAAAGAATATTATATCACGCTTTCCTCGCGGAATGCGCTCGTGGATCAACTTAATGCGAAGGAATTAAGCACTATTACGACTCGCGAATTTGCATTTTTAGGAGATATTTCGGGCAATTTTGACCCCAAATTGATGCCTGCGGATCCGATTTTGAAATTAAAATTGGGGGCACAAGTGATGTTTGTGCGCAATGATATGAAACGCGAATTTGTGAATGGAACGATTGGTAAAGTGGTGCATTTGAGTGATGAGAGCATCGTTGTTCAAATCGAACAACGCGACGGCACTTTGAAAAAGATCGAAGTTGAAAAGACGATTTGGGAAACATTACGATATAAAATTTCGGCAACAAGCGCAGATTCAATAGAATCAGAGGCAACAGGTACGTTTAAACAATATCCTTTGCGTTTGGCATGGGCGATTACCATTCATAAAAGTCAAGGCAAAACGTTTGATAAAGTGATTATTGATTTGGGGACGGGCGCATTTGAACATGGACAAACCTATGTTGCATTGAGCCGTTGTCGGACTTTGGAAGGCATTGTTTTAAGACAAAAATTGCGTCCACAAGATATTCGAGTAGATGAACGCATTTTAGAATTTTATGAGCAATTTTTTTAATTTTTGCCACAAATTGCACTAATTTTCACTTATTAGTGAAAATTCACGTAATTTGTGGCAAAAATTAAATTTCTTCTTTTAATTTTTTGTTCTGGTAAAATACCAAAACAGGCATATTAGCGTTAAAGTTGCGAATTTAAACAACTATGTCAAATGAATCTTATTCGCAACATCTTTTTTTTCGCTATTACATCTTTCGCTGTCGTCAATTTGTCGGCGCAAACCGCTCGACCTGTCCTAAAACCAGGCAATACGCCTGCCGAAATCGCCAAAAATAAAGAATGGCGCATTCAGCAATCGCAACTTGGGGGCGTTTACATCCCGATAGATATTTTTGATGCGTTCAAAGAATTGGACAAAAAGTTGGAACCTGACGTGAAAACAAAATTTGTTGCTTTGAAAGAGGAGGAAGTCGAACAAAAAGTATCAGGTCTTGGCTTGTGGATGTGTCAAAATTGGGGATTTTATGATGGTTCTCGATTTTCGGAATATTTGAAACAGACGGGCGTGACGTATCCCGAAGATATGGCGCGGATGACGGTTGTGAGTTATCATCGGCATTGCAATAAAAAAGACATTGGTTTACGCGAGTTGGCGCAAAAATATAAAGACATTCGGCGCAAAAAATATGAAGAAAAGTTGAAAAAAGCAACGGTCATTCAAGACAATGTGAAAAAACCGAAATAATGATGAATGGTGAATAATAAATTTTATAATAATTTGATTATCAATTTATTGTGATTTATCATTCATCATTATTTAAAATTAAATTTTTAATATGAAACAAAACATTCTTATTTTAATATGGTTGCCTATGACCCTGTTTGCACAGTCAACCGATTGTTTTATTCCTCAAAAAAATGCAAACATTTCTGACCAAAAATATCAAATCTTAACTCGTTCCATTCAAAAAAGGTGTCTAACCATTCAAACAGATACGAATAAAGTGAGTTTAGCAAATGCCTATTTTAATCTTGCTACAAACTATGCGATACTGAATGTTGATAAATCAATGGTTTTTTCTAATGTATTTGCTGCCTTAGCAGCCGATACGCTTATTGGGTGTAAGTTGGCAAATGTGTTTAATCAAAGCAGCGACTATCGCCCTTATTATATTGCAACTGATTCTTTTACATGGACAAATATATGCAATAATTGTGTAATTTATCAAGCTAAACAACCTAAAAGAATTTATAAAAACCTAAATTTGGTTCTTGCTAAACAATTGGATTCCATTCAAAAAGATGACCAAAGGATACGTCTTTTGGTAGAAAAACTTTCGCCCAATTCTGAAGAATATCAAGTGCTTTGGCAAGAACAACGAAGTTTAGACAGAAGCAATTTAGCGAAAATTGAAACTATTATTCACCAATATGGTTATCCTGGGAAGAGTTTAGTAGGTGATTCGTTATGTGATGTCGCTTTTTTGGTGATACAGCATTCCAATCTTCAAACATTAGAAAAATATTTACCTGTTTTTAAAACGGCAGTTAAAGCCAAAGATTTGAGCAAATCAGTGTTATACTTGGTGGTGGATAGAATTCATTCCGAAAAAAAGAATATGCAACTTTGGGGTACTCAATCATTTTGGAATCGTTTAAAAAAAGAATATGAATCATTTCCCATAGATACGTCTGAATCGGGGCAAGCTATTAAAAAAGAAATTGCTGTTTTGTGAATGATGAATTTCCAAAATATTGATTATCAACACTTTGTAAATTCATCATTCATCATTCATCATTTGTTTTGTGCTAATCGAAACCCGATTCTTTCATCCCGATAATGCGGATATTCCCGCGCCCGCACTGCATTTCGACAATATTCTGCTTCGTCGTCCCAACTGCCACCTCGAAAAACGCGCTGCGTACCTTTTTCAAATTGCGTATTACTATTTTTATCGTATGCTTTTTCATGATATAAATCGGAACACCATTCGCGCACATTTCCAGTCATATCAAATAATCCAAATTCATTCGCACTTTTTTGCCCCACAGGATGCACTTTTCCAGCAGCATTGCGCTCGTACCAGCCTGAAACGTCAGGTTCATTACTGCCTGCGTATCGCATATTGCCTGCTTGTCCTCCTTTTGCGGCATACTCCCATTCCGCCTCTGTCGGCAATCTAAAATTTTGTCCTGTCATTGCATTCAATTTACCAATAAAATTTTGCGCATCCTGCCAACTAACCATCCGAATCGGACAAGTTGCACAATTCCCCGCACTTGAACCAACAGGATAATTACTCATCACTGCAAACCATTCCGCCTCTGTCACCTCGTATTTAGACAAATAAAAAGTGGGTAATTGTACCATTAAAGCAGGCTTTTCATCCATATAACGACTCGCAGCATCGCCCATTGAAAAAGTTCCACCTGTAATTTCCACCATATCAACCATTTTAAGTATTGCTTTAACAGGTGAAATGATTTCAATAGACGACTTTATTTCAGTATTTTCCAAATTTTGTTTTGTCTTCAATGCCAAAATCTGCTGACGCGCTCGCATCGCATACGCTCCATTCGGATATTTTTCCAAATATTTGTTAAAACCTCCCTCTGAATTGGCACCTTGTGCCACCTCCCAAGCGGCGGTTTCCGCAACCAATCGCGCATCTTGAATTTCCGTTGTATATTGTTGCGCCCGTGCTTGCGCTGAAATCCGTTCCCGTTCTGCTTTCAACTTTTCTGCTTCTAATTCATACCGTTTTTTCGCCGCATTGTAAGAATCATTCCCTCCTTTTGCAGTCAATTGTGATTCGGAATGCTCTCTAACAGATTGTGCACGTGGTTTGTGTGTAGAAAATTTATTAGAAATGGCTTTAATACGTTCCTCTAAATCATGCTCTCGCGGCTTGTCGGGACAATCACGGGCAGCCACATATTTTTTCATGGCATCTTCGTACTTCCCAGCCGCAACGGCTTCTTGCCCTTTTTGAATCAAATACTTATAACAAGTAGGATCCGAAAGCATTTTAATCGGCGGTTTTGTTATTAGAATCCAAGGCACTATCAATGGCGAAAGCAGACAGCCATAAAAGCACCCATTTATAATTGTTTTTTTTAGATACGTTTTCATTTGATAATCAATAAGATACTGCCAAGACAGTCCATAACGGTTTTTACCGAGTGATTGGTTCAGAGGTTTGTTTAGTTCCAAGTTTGAAGAATTTGTTTAAAGGATTATTCGAATAACAGGTTTTAGTTCTATAAATTTATAATTCAGTTCGCAATGATTCCAACACTCGTTTGACATTTGCATCTTGTGGGTCAATTCTCAAAACATTTCCATAATCTTGTTTTGCCTGCCCCCTATCGTCCGCTTTCAGCATAATTTTAGCATTTTGCATATATTTATCTTTCAAATCATTCAAGGAATCCACCATTCGGCGCGCTTCTACAACATAATTTCCCTCTGGAAAACGCTTTAAATAGTGATTCCAAGCGGGCAATGTGCCTTCTATCCGCGCCTTATCAATCCATAAAACTTCATTGGGTTGGTTCACGCTCGGAGCATTTTGAAACCAAAACCAACTGAATAAACCTAAACCGACCAATCCCAATACAGCTACTAATTGGTTATTCTTACCTTGATTTTCAGTCGGCGTTTTTGGCGTAACTAATTCATTATCAATATTTTCTACAAGTGAATCTTCCGCAATATCAGGCATTCGTTTTGGTATTGGAGTGGCGGCATGCAACATTTCCAATAATTCATCTGCCGATTTAGCCCTCATTTCCAACGATTTATCCCAACATTTTAACAACAATTGTTGATAATGAGGCGCAATACTTTGAAAACTACTTGGCAATTCAACTTCTATAATTTTGCGTTTGATTTCGCCAATTGCTTTTGCCACAGGCGTATTATAAGGTGCCGCAAATGCCACTTCGCCCGTCAAAACCCGACAAGCAATGCTCCCAAAAGACCATATATCGGACTGATAACGTGCAGGATTGTTCAATAACAACTCTGGCGCGACATAAGGATATTCGGGTTGAATCGGAACATCTGGAAAAAAAACAGCATTTGTCGCATCAGGCATGCGAAAGGGGCGCAAACCAAAAGCCGCAATTTTGGGCACAGGCAGACCTGCCCGAGAGCGATGCATCAAAATATCCGCAGGATGCAACGTTTTCAAAATCACGCCTTCGTAATGCAAATGTTTCAAGCCCTGTAAGATGCCTTCCAGAATTAAGCGAATTTCGGTATCCTTCATTGCACCCATATTTTTGCGCAAAAAGTCGTCCAAATGCCCATCTTCATAGAAATCCATCACCGCATAATCCGTCGGCACAGGCTCTTCCACTCGAAAAACAAACTCATATCGAGCGACATGAGCATGATAATCCAACTGACGAGACATGTGGACTTCATCAGCGAGTGAAAAAGTGCCTCTATCATCGCGGACTCGCGCTACTTTAAGGGCAACAAATCGGTTTTCTTTTTTATCATAGACTTTGTAAGTCGTTCCCAATGCGCCTGTTCCGAGGACATCTTTTTTGGGGTCGTAAGCAAAACGGTCAAAAAAATCTTTTTCCGTCATGGTATCCAAATAGAGGTTTTACATATTCAGCACATTTTTTAAAAGTATAGTATTTGCCCTATCAATTACTAACGTATAGTAATAATAATTTATACGATATTTTAGATGGTTTAATGATACTGAATATGGTTTTGTTTGTTCGATACTGTCAGAGTGCGGTCAAAGATACACCTTTTGCAGTATGTACGCAACTTTTTTTTTTCTACAATTGCATAAATTTTTTTTATAACACAATATATCCGTGAATTATTGAGTCAGTGTTTGTGAAATATCGGTTTGATAAGCACTTTTAGCAGGCAAAATCGCCGCCAGAAAACCAATCAAAATCGCTCCTAAAACAAATAATAATTCTTGTTTCAAAAACAGCCAACCTGTAAACGTGTACCGATATTGTCCTGTCATGTAATTGCCTAAAACTTGCATTGCAATGTGACTCAATAAGATACCTATTAAACTTCCTAATAATGCAAGTAAAATGCCTTCTATACAAATCAACCAAAATACACCAAATCGTGCCGCACCCATAACGCGTAATAAAGCGAGTTCGTATTGTCGTTCGCGTAAAGATTGGTACAAAGCAATAAAGATGCTCAATCCTGACACCATTATAATAAGGTACGACAAGCCATGTAAAAGGGCTTCGCCCGCGCCCGTCAATTCGCGCAATCGTTGAATTTCGATAGCGGGCGTTGCGGCTTGGAGTTCGGTATTTTCGTTAATATTGCGTTGCATATTTAAAGTTGCAATATTTCGACCTTTAAATTGCACCAAAACGGAGGTTATTGCGCGTAAACTATCAGGAATCGCCTCTTTTCCATGTTCATGCACGTCCCAAATACTTTCCAACGGAGTCAAAATCACTTGGTCAGCGACCGAACCCGATGGCGCGAAAATGCCAACTACTTTGAAATCGTCGGCTTCGTGTGCGTGGTCAATTCCGTCATCTTCACGCACCAAACCATGATTGCTTTTGAACGTGCTGCCCATTTTTAAACCAGTTTTTTCTGCAACATTTGAACCAATCACTACTTCCAAAGATTGATTCGGCAACCGTCCAGATGATAATTTTGCATCATACCAATTCGGGAAATCATGGGTCGAACCGACAATTCTATATCCGCGATAACTGTCGCCCAACGACAATGGTATTGCTTTTTTTATGAATGGGTGATTGGGATTTAAAAACGGTTTTGCAACCTTCAAAGGAATGTTACCTGTCGGTGCGTCAATGTGATACATATTACACAAAATCATCTGTAAAGGGCTTCCTTTCGCTCCAATGACCAAATCCACACCCGCCAAATTTTTAACAAATTGGCGTTCCAATTGATGATTTAACAACATCAATAAGTTCGTCAATCCGATGCCAAGCGCGAATAAAATCAAGGTCAACGCAGTCGCAAGCGGACTATTCCGAATATTTTTCCAAGCTAAATTAAACCACATATTGAAATTTTTTTTTAAAACATAACTCAAAGCAACCACAAATAATTCACCCAAATTAGTGAAAATTCCTGTAATTCGGGGCAAATCTTGTGATTTTTTTGGAATTTTTACGAAAAACAATACCTTTGCCCGTCCTTTTTGTAAAAAATCATTCAAATTAAAACAATGAAATTATTAGAAAACAAAGTCGCTCTTGTAACGGGCGGCAGTCGCGGCATCGGCGAAGCGATTGTGCGCAAGTTGGCGGAACAAGGTGCAAAAGTTGTTTTTACCTATGTTTCTGAGAAATCTGCTGAAAAAAGCAATCAATTAGCGGCTGAATTGACGGAATCGGGTGCAACTGTTCATGCTTTGCGTTCGGATGCGGGCGCATTTGCAGAAGCAGAAAAATTAATTGCCGATGTGGTGAAACTGTTTGGACGCATTGATATTTTGGTGAACAACGCGGGCATCACGCGGGACGCGCTCATGTTGCGCATGAGCGAGCAACAATGGGATGACGTGATGCACACCAATCTAAAATCGGTTTTTAACCTCACGAAACACGTTTTGAGACCGATGTTGAAACAAAAAAGTGGTTCTATTATCAACATTTCATCTGTTGTAGGCGTATTTGGCAATGCGGGACAAGCGAATTATGCAGCGTCGAAAGCAGGGATTTTTGGTTTTACCAAATCTATTGCGAAAGAGGTCGGCAGCCGTAATATTCGTTGTAATGCGGTTGCGCCAGGTTACATTGAGACGGAAATGACCCAAGTTTTGGACGAAAAAGTGAAAGAATCGTTTATGAAAAGCATTCCATTGGGGCGCATGGGGACAGGTGCGGATGTTGCGAATGCGTGCGTGTATCTCGGTTCGGAGATGAGTTTGTATGTTTCGGGGCAGATTTTGAGTGTTTGTGGCGCGTTGAATTGCTAAAAATCATTCAATTGGACACGAATTAATGAATATTACAAAAAAAATTCGTGCAAATTCGTTAAATTCGTGTCCGATTAGAAATTTTTAAATCTTAAAAAAATGGTAGATTATAATAAATTATTAAACGAATTGGCAACACGAGAAGGAGAAATCGTTGAATGGAAAGAAAATGTTGCGGATGAGCGAAAATTAATTGAGACCATCGTTGCGTTCACAAATGATTTTTTGAACCTTGGTGGCGGCTACATTGTATGTGGTGCAAAAGAATTTACAGATGTAAATGGCTTTAAATCAGTAGAATACGTTGGTTTAACGGCTGCCAATTTAGAAAAATTGAAAAAATATATTAGCAATACTTGTTATAATTCAACCAAAGTAACACCTCTGATTATTCCTAAATTAGATGAAATTCGGATTCAATCCGATGAAACGAAGCGGGTTTTGCTGATTACAGTAGATGCCACTTCTAATGCGCATAGTTACAAGGCGGATAATGACATCAAGCATCGGTATTTCGTCAGAACGGAGTCCAATACGCGAGCCGCCACAAATGGTTTAGAAAGGGAATTACTCAGAAGAAAAGGACGATATTTACAATTATCGGGCAATGGAATTATTTTGTGAAGTGAATAATTTGATGGGAACACCTGAACAAATTTTCTTATTAGTCGCTTCCAAATCAATTGATTTTCAACATTTTAGGTTGAATACATTGATTACAATGGCTGAAACATTGAGTTTAAAAACTGATGAAAATACCATAACGCTATCAAAAAAGTTATTGAACATTGCGATGAAAAATCGTTTAGAAGTGCAACAACTTATCAAAATAGCAGCGACTTGGCGTAAATTAGGAGATGATAAAGCCGTTATTGACTTTGTGAATCATGTGCAAAACGAATATATTCCTTTTGCACATAATGCTCATTTATTGGACGAAATGGGTAGAGCATTTATTAATTTGGCAAAAAAAAGTAAAACTATTTTTAATGAAAGCCACACTCGACAAATTAAAAATACTTTAAAAAAGGATTTTGAAAATTATATTTTGGAAGCAAAAAAAACATTGAATCAAGCAATTGAAAATGCTGAAAACGAAGTACAAAAAGATTATATTTCCAAAGCCTTAAATGGGATAGATACTAAATTATTGCCTTTGCAACAGCGAAAAATGAAATAAACAAATAAAATGCAATATTTTTATAGAAATATTGCATTTTATTTGGAAAAACTATCGCCTTTCCACTTTTTCTTTCAAATTTTTAAAACGATTTAATTTAAAAGTATCGGGCAATTCAATATTTTGTTTGAAATGTTGCGCCATCATTTCGCCAATAGCCGCGCCATGTTTATAACCATGCCCAGAACCGCCGCCAATCAACCAAACATTCGACGCTTCTGGATGAACATCCATAATCAAATGTGCATCAGGCGTATTTTCGTATTGGCAAACCCGTGTTTCTGCAATGGGCTGACCTTTCATACTCGGAAAACGATGTCCCATAAATTGTTTCATTTTTTGCAATTGGATAAATGAAACAATTCTATCATCTGTATCTGGGTCAAAATCAATGCCTGACACATCTTCAGCAATTTTAAAACCACGTCCTGCCGCATCTGAACCACTTGCAGGAATCCCATAAATCATGGTATTTTCCCAAATCGAAGAAAAATCCATCCAAATCGGCGTTTTTTCAATAATATCGCTGCCTTTTGGAACACTGAAATAAAAAATATCTTGTTTGGTTGGATTGACAAGATTCCCAATGACTTCTGGAAATAATTTATGGAGCCAAGGCCCGCAAGCAAAAATATATTGATCCCCATGATATGTCGAACCATCTGAAAGCGTAATATATTGCATTTCAGCATTTTGTATCAATGCAGGTTGGGCAGAAGCCGTTATAAAAGTGCCACCTTCCGCAACAAATCGCTCTTTAACGACATGACAACCCATCCGCGCCAACAGATAACCCGCCGAATTTTCCACCGCAGCATATTGAATATCATTAAAATGAATATGAGGATAACGTTTTGCGGCTTCATTTGAAGACATTTCTTGATATGAAATATTTAAAGCATCCAAAACAGGTTTAGAATTGCGCCAACGCGAGTCATCTTGCCCCATCAAGCCTAAAACAGAAATCGGATAAAAAATTTTTGTTTTAAAATCGGGTTCATAAGTTTGCCAAAGGTGCATTGCCCGCCGCGCCATTTCGGAATAAATGCGGTCATGCCCGTACATAGTACGTGTTACACGCGTTTCGTCGCCCGAACTTGAAAGGGAATTGCCTGCGGTACGTGCCTCAATCAGCGTCACTCGAAAACCGCTTCTTAGTAACATCAAAGCCGTCCAGCCGCCGAATGCGCCTGCGCCAATCACTACAAAATGTTGAGATTTCATATTGTTGAATTTTTGAGTTGCAAAGTTGCTATTTTTTTTAAAATTTTTGAATAATGCTAAAAAATTTAAAAAAAGAATCATCTTTGCGCTGCCAAAAACGGTTCGTCCAGAAACAACAAGGGCGACACACAGAGGTATCGCCCGTAGCAACTAAAATGTATGAAAAAAAACTCAACATCATTTTTAAAATCGCTTGATTGCAAATAAAATTTGATTTTTTATCAAATCAAACTTAATTACAACCCGCAACTTACTTGGTTTTATTATCGCTAAAATCAAGCCAAAACGCATTATGTGCATACCAAAATCAAGGTGAATTACACATATTTTTTTATAACTTATTGAACCTTAATCGGAAATATCGCATCTATGTCGGTTGAACCTGTTGTTTCTGGATTTGCAGCCGTCTTATCGGGCAAATGTTTCAACAAAATATTGACATTTCCTACACTTATCGTTTGAACCGTCCACGTTGTAGTTAAACCTACTGGTTTTTGATTGGCATCCAAATCTGAAATACTAATAGTTAGATTTGCCGATGTCGGTTTAAACACAAATAAATGATCCGCTTTTTTATCGCGTATGTCTTGGGTCAAATCCGTTACGGGATTCACCGCAGCATTAAAAATCGTCAATTCTCCTGAACAAAAAGAGGCTATAAAGGGAGGAATGACACATTTAGCAATGCTTCCTTATATCACACTAAATGGTGATACTGCAGTAGCAACTGGATATTTGCTTGTGGTAATGCCTGACACTACAGCTTCTCATGTCAACCTTCCAGGCAAAGGGACTTCTTCTGGATTTTCTATTTATCAACTCACCGTCAACCAATGGCAACTCTCCCGAACAAACGAAGGTTGGAAAGTTACTAGTCGTACTGTAAGACCGCTATCAAGTGCCGATTCTAGAGCAATTCTTCAAAAGGCAATTGAAGTAAATAGATACTAATTAGAAGAAAAAATCATGCTCTTTCTTTTAATTTTTTTGTTCTAAAAATCCTTAGATGAAAATTTCAAATCCGCTTTAATC
>JBEEMZ010000011.1:0-37810 GCA_041192405.1 Bacteroidota bacterium
CACGGGATGACGCTGAAGAAAACTGCCGAAACGCTGAAAGCGACTGGCGGGCACACTGTCTCGAAGCACTTATGATTCTGTCGCTACAGCCTCCAGGAGGAGTTTACGACGAACAGCCGGGTCTGGGACTCTGCTGATCTCTTCCATTAACCTATTAAAAGCCGGCAATACTTCTCTACTTTTTTGTGCCATAGACCGGAGATCGTGTAAGAAAAAATGAATTGTTTTTCAGAAAAACACGTTTAAAAAATCGGGGCGAAAATACGACATTGGCACGTTATTTTTGCAAAAATTCACATTGTATTCTAAAACTTTCTAAAAATCTTGTAACAAACATGAAGTTTTTAATTGTTTCAACTATTTTGTTGATTAAAACAACCACTATGATGGCACAATCTTCTCCTTTAAGTGTGCTTTTACCTGTCGAACGGCAAATTGATTGGAGTCAAGTGGGCGTTCCGTTGAGTAAAATCATTTCGTTCAAACCGATTGTGAATATTACCGATTTCGGCGGCAAGCCCGATGGCGTTACGTCGAATGATGAAGCATTTCAAAAAGCGTTGCATCATTTGGGCGGCAATGAAGGTACGATTTATTTTCCGAAAGGAAATTATTTGTTTAATCAAGGAATTGTAATGCGTAATCGCTTGATTATCAAAGGAGAAGGCGCGGATAAAACCATTTTGAAATTTGATTTACATGGTCAAGGCGACCTCATCCGTGCAACAGGCGTTGTCCAAACGGATAAAATTCCGTTAACTGCCGATGCTGCCAAAGATGCCAATTTGATTCAAATCGCTCGAAATGTGGGTTTCAAAAAAGGCGATTGGATTAAATTGACGCAAAAAGATGATTCATTGGTCACTTCGGATTGGGCGAAAGGCACGGTTGGACAGATTTTTCAAATCCAAGATTTGATTGAAAATCCGTCTATATATATAGGTGTGCAATTGAAATTGAATCATCCGTTGCGTAAAAGTTATGTTATGACGGATTTGGCAACCATTCAAATGATGCAACCTGTGGAACAAATTGGCGTAGAAGCGTTGAAAATCAAACGTTTAGATGCGACAGAAGGTCAAACTTCTAATATTTTATTTGATAATGTGGTGAATGCTTGGGTTTGGGGTGTGGAAAGTGAAAAGTGTAACTTTGCACATATCGCGTTGAATTCGTCTGCGCAAATTACCGTTTCGGGTTGTTATTTTGCGGAAGCGTTTGGTTATGGCGGCGGCGGCAAAGGTTACGGCGTGATGACGCAAATGACTTCGAGCGATTGCCTTGTGGAAGATAATATTTTTAAAACATTGCGTCATGCGATGATTTTGCAGGCGGGCGCGAATGGCAATGTTTATGCTTACAATTATTCGATGGATCCGTATCGGGATAATTTTATGGTTGCGAATTCGGTAGGCGATTTTGCACTGCATGGCAATTGGACGTATGCCAATTTGTTTGAAGGCAATGTGGGTCAAAACCTTATTGTGGATAATTCACATGGTAAAAATGGCACATGTAATACGTTTTTTAAAAACAAATTGGAAACTTGGGGCATTATGGTTTATCCTGGTTCGGGCGATGCGTTGAATTTTGTGGGTAATGAGGTGACGAATAAAGGTTTATTTTATGGTCGTTATATGTTGGGCGGGTCGAAACATTTTGAATTAAAAAATAATATTCGCGGCAAAATCCAAGAATCATCTGATGAAAAATCATTGCCCGATAGTTTTTTTAAGAAACCAGTTGTTTCAACAGAGGTTGCGGCGCGTCAATTGAACAAAACGACAAGTTCACCCGCAGGTATTTTGCCCGCGCAAGACCGTTTTGAACAAGGTAATTTTTGTAAAAAACGTTTCTAATTTTGGATTTTAAATATTGTAATCCCTTGTTAATCAATGGATTACAATATTACAATGCAGGTCGTTTTTTCGTTCTTCATATTAATTTGGGGTTCTTCCGCGTTTTTAGCGCAAAATAAAAGAAGAAATATTCTAAATCGTTGATAATCAACCGTTTGGAAGTTTTTAAACCTTCCAAACGGTATTGTATCACTGTATTTGCGCTCACCTCATTTTTTAAATGCCTTAAAATTTCTTCATGCCTCATTCAAATCAAAAAAACGCCTTATTGAGCCCATTCCGATTGCAATAACGTTTCCAACGGTATTTGGGATTGAATCACTGAGTTGAGTACGACACGCCCCTTCTTGTTTAGTATCAAAAAATTGGGCATTGCTTGAATATTCCAATACATTGAAACCAAACGATATGCATCTGATACATGAATTCCACCAAATTTATTTCTACGAATTGTGCTTTTCCAAAAATAAGTATCCGAATCTATCGAAATAAATAAAAAAGCAATCTCTTTATGGGCGGCGATGATAGGGCGCATCGTTCGCAAGTGTTCGATGCAAGGCGGACAATTGGCAGACCAAAATTCAATGTAAACCACCTTGCCTAATAAATCCCGTTGCAAGATTTCGTTGCCATCTATATCCACAAAACTAAACGGCGGCACCATTTCATTTGGAAGCATGCCTTCAAAATACGCGGTTGTATCAGCCGCATTTTCCTTTGGATCCAGTGGAATTGTTGCCAACGAAGTATCTATTTCGACATCGGTTTGAGCGCGAAAATAAAAACGATTGTATTTTTTGGGTATTTCTGCGAGTTCGTGATACTTCAAAACAGTTCGTTTAACATTTTTATTAAACAAATGTTGTATATCTATAAAAACCGTATCTTCCTCGAAACGACAAATATACGTTTCCGTATGTGGGCTTTCGATGTAACGCAAGGTCAATTCTAAACTGCTATCCGCTTTCCAAGCGTAACTACCCGCCGTCTGAAATGGGCTCAATCCCACTCGATTCGACTTCGCACCCGCCACCAAATAAGGACCTAATTTAGCAGTCTCACTCGTCAACCAATAGCTTTGACCGAATAAAAGGGTCTTTTTAATGGAATCTTTGGTTAAAATCAATTGGCAAGAGTCGTTTCGGAACTGAAATTGAATCGTTTCGCCTGTTTTTTCATCCACTCGATATAACGTTTTACTTGCAATTTTGGATTGAAGTTTGGAGGCGACCATTTTAGGCATTAAGGGCAATGCTAAATGCTTTGCTTTTTCGTTCAAATTCGCTAACATTGTCGAATTTTCGGTCAATGTTTTGGATT
This sequence comes from Bacteroidota bacterium, assembly GCA_041192405.1. Classification (GTDB taxonomy): domain Bacteria; phylum Bacteroidota; class Bacteroidia; order Chitinophagales; family Saprospiraceae; genus JAAFJT01. The sequence goes on from JBEEMZ010000011.1 coordinate 3,180, forward strand.
TGAATGCAGGTAAAAGGTGTTCCCAAATCAAATTCAATTCATCTTGCATATCAGACGATTCGGCAGTGACCGCAATGACCGCATCTTGTTCGGGCAAAACGAGTATCAATTGCCCATAAGCACCGTCGGCGCGAAACGATTGATGCCGACTGCGCCACATTTGATAACCGTAACCTTGCAACCAATCACTTGAATCTTTTTTGGCTTGTGAAGCATTCGGTTCTTGCAAAATCTGAACAGAGGTTGCTGCTTCGACCCAAGTTTTGGGTAAAATGGGTTGATTTTCCCAGACACCTTTTTGAAGGAATAATTGACCGAATTTTGCCATATCTTCCGTTTTCAAGCGCAAACCCCAACCACCTGTATTTACGCCCATAGGATTACTTTCCCAATCTATTGCATTGATATTCAATGGTTTAAATAATCTTGGTTTTAAATAATCCATCAATTTTTCACCCGTCACCTGTTGAATAATTGCCGAGAGCATATAAGTTGCCATAGAATTATACAAAAATTGAGTACCTGGCTTATATAGAATTGGTGTATTGAAAAAGGCTTTTGTCCAATCTTGTTGCGCAGACAAACTCCAAGTCGGGTCGGTTTGATGCCCGACGCTCATCGTCAACAAGTCTTTTACACGCAAATCCACTAAATGCGGCGGAATACTATCGGGTAAATCCTTTGACGTGAAAAACGAAATTACTTTGTCTTCCACTGTCAATTTTTTTTCGGATACTGCAAAACCAATTGCCGTTGCGGTGAAACTTTTGCTCACCGAATACATCGTTTGCTTCAAATCGGGGCGATACGGGTGCCATGAACCTTCTGAAACCACTTTGCCATGCCGCAAAATCATGTAACTGTGCAATTCATGCTTGCTTTTGGCAACCGCATCTAAAAATTGATGTATTTTTTCAGAAGAAACGCCTTCCTTTTCAGGTGTGCTGCGCGGTAACGACCCATTTTGACCGCATAATTGGTTACTCAATAATAGGAATACTAAAAAATTTTTCATGCTAAAACGCTAAGTAAAACGAAAAAGATTAAATTTATGGTTTTGAGCATGGTTTTGTTTATAATAAGGAGGACGCAAAAATACAAAAAACGATTACTTTAAGTAGCAAACTTTATAAAAAAAAATAAAATGTTATGCAGTGATATACTACTGAGTTGTTAAAGTTATAATATGTTTTTTGCCCGCAGATTTTCGCAGAAAAGACTCTAAAAGCAAATCTGCGAAATCTGCGAAAAAAAATAGATTGATAATGAATCGTTTACGCATTAAATCTTTAAACCGCCGTTTCAAAGCAGCATATTGTTTCCCAAACACGTTTTTTCATAAAAACCATCTTTTTCATGGCTAATATTTAAAAAAGTTGTACTTTTATCCTTTTACGATAACAAACGATTAAAAAAATGAAGCGAATCCTTCACCTCACCTTATTTTTAGGCACTATTCTTTTGGGATGCGACAAAACTATTGACGTTTCCAACTACGACCCGCATCCATTAACGCTCAAAGTCGTTGAATTACCAGGCAATACTTATAAAATGACTTGGAATCCGTTGCCTACTTCCGATTTTGTTGATTATCAATTGATTCGGTCGCTCAATGACTCTGTACCTGATATGTTGCCGAATGATACACTGGCTCGCCGATCCAGTCTCGTGACACGGATTGGGGACAAAGAGCAAAATACCTTTTTTGATTCTGTCACAATCGCAGGTGGCAAAATATCCTTTCGACTTTTTGCGCGTTACCGCGATCATTCGGTCAGTAGTATCAATGTCGCCTTGACGAGCAATGCCGATATTTCAGAAATACCCGCTATTGGAGACCAGATTTTTTATAGTATGCAAGACAATTTGTTGATATTTGCGGATAAAGGAGGCGACCGCGTGACCACCTTGAATCTGACAGGCAATGCTTTCAACGAGGCAGGTATTTTTTTAGATGATGCGTCCGTCATGAGTTTCAGTGATGATTTGGGGAAACCGACCCTTTTCATGGCAAGTAATTTTGGCTCTATACAAGCCATCAACCCAAATACATTTGCAACATCCGTAAGTTTATTTATCAATACACGCAATGCACCGATTTCGGTAGGCGGCAATAGCAATTTTGTCTATTGCTCGGTGATAGAAAATCCTACCACAAGTTCGATTCGGTTGTTTCAACATTCCATTTTTAATAATGAGTTAGATCGCATTTCTTTTTCAAATGGGGCTGCAGCGATTCCTTGGATCTTGTTCAATCCGCCGAGCACAAATGAATTATTTGCCATTGAAGCCAATACAGAAAGAGGTCAAGTAATGGTTTTTAATAATTTGACTTCCAATAACTTGAGAAATCGAACTGATTATAATGTAAATCGCGCCAATATTGTGGACGCAAACCGATTTGAATTCGCACCAGATGGTTCTTTTCTGGTGACTGGGCGACAAGGCAATATTTATAACCGCCAAATGGTTTTCTCTAAACAATTGAATATCAATGAAAATTATAGTAGTTTTTATATTGATAACAATTCAACTATTTATGCTGCGACCAAGCGGCGCGTTGACATTTATAAGGCACCAAATTATAATCTGACCCGAAGTGTTGCGTGTCGAGTCAATCCAACAAAACTGTTTGTTATAGCGAATAAATTATATTTATTTGCACCGTCCACGAATAAATTGGGCAATACCATGTTAGAAAAAATAGTTCTATAACGGAAAGACGAATGATGAATCTGGATATTCATCATTCATCATTCATCATTACCTTAAAATCATGCAATTAAAAAAAGCACTGTTATGGAGTGGATTCATTTCACTCCCTTTTGTGGCAGCAGCACAAGAAAAAGAACCAAAAAAAACACCCGAAGTCCATTACAAACATGAAGTCGGCGTAGATGCAAATGCCTTTTTTGGACAAATTTTTGAATTATTCGGGGGCAAAAGCAACGATTTGAACCCTTATCTACTCACTTATAAATACAAACTCACGCCTAAAACGGCGATTCGGTCAGGCTTAACAGTTTCATTTCGCTCTTTGAAGGAAGGCAATGGTACTTTTGCAGATACGCGTACCGACCGTTTGATGAATTATGCGGGGCGATTGGGTTACGAATGGCAAAAAGATTGGGATGCACAATGGCATTATACTTATGGTTTCGATGTGGGCGCGGGTTATTCCAAGAAAGAATTAATTATTAATTCTGGTTTTGACATTGTGAATTCGATTGAAAGCGGTTGGACTTTCAAAGTGGGCCCCGTTGGTGGACTTTGGTATCGCTTTTCCAAACAAATTAGTCTTGGAACGGAAGCCACTTATTATTACGTGACGCAGGATTTGACAGAGAAAAAAGTGTTTTCTGCTAATCCACAATTCAATAAAATCGGCAGACTCGCTACAGAAAATACAGCGAGTTTAAGAGGATTCGGCAATTTATTCCTAACTATCAAATTTTAACACTTAGCGTCGCTTATTTAACATTTTAATATACTTACTTTAACTATCTTTGCAAAAAATGATAAGTTTTAATCATTCATCATTACAGTATTACTTAAAAAATTTAAATCTAAAAATCATGAGTAAAATCCGAATCGCAGGAATTGGGTTGGGAACACTATTAGCGATAGGGGTCGCTTGTAACAAAGAAAACACATCAGGTCAATACGAATCTGAGAGTTTAAAATTACCTTCTCAACCGTACAATTATCAATTGCCGACTGCAACGGCAGCAGGTTTCAGTTTAACCGACAACCCTCAAAATCCAATTTCAGACCACGGAGCCACGTTGGGACGTGTCTTATTTTATGACAAAAAATTGTCATTGAATAACCTCGTTGCGTGTGCGTCTTGCCACAAACAAGAAAATGGTTTTGCCGATCCCGTCGCATTTAGCGCAGGCTTTGAAGGCAAGAAAACGACTCGAAATGCCATGGCTTTAACGAATCCCACTGCGGACAAAACGTATTTTTGGGATACGCGAAGTACGACATTGGAAGAGCTCTCTTTGCAACCCGTGCGCAACCACATCGAAATGGGCATGGAAAGCATGGATAAATTGGCTGAAAAGTTGTTGAAAATCAATTATTATCCCGCTTTGTTCAAAAATGCGTTTGGTACGGAGGAGATTAACAAAGAACGGATTGCGAATGCGATGTCCCAATTTTTGCGTTCGATAGTGACGTATCGTTCTAAATTCGACGAGGCAAAGAAAAATAATTTCACTTCCTTTTCTGCTTCAGAAGAGCGCGGTAGAAACTTGTTTTTCACCGAATTACATTGTGGAAATTGTCATGGTGGCAATAATTTCAATGGTATTGATGCAAAAGCGGGTCGAGAAACGTTCAATATTGGCTTAGATGAAAATTATGCAGATAACGGGGTCGGTACGATGAGTGGCACAGCGACTTTAAATGGTGCCTTCAAAGTGCCCACTTTGCGGAATGTGGAATTGACAGCACCATACATGCATGATGGTCGTTTCCAAAATTTGGAACAAGTCGTTGAGCATTACAATAGTCAAATGCGAAGTCATCCCAATTTATTTCCGCGCTTTCGCACGTTTGTGCGGGCATCACAAGGCGGTACAGACCCTGGTGAGCATGGCGGCTGGAGTACAGGCGGCAACAATAATAATAATAATTTTATCACGCCAAGAGGTTTAAGCATGAATGTTCAAGAAAAAGCCGATTTGGTCGCCTTCTTGAAAACATTGACCGATACGAAAATGGTCGCAGAAGTAAAATATGCAAATCCTTTTGGGAATTAATGATGAATGATGAATTTTATAATTCATTGATAATCAATTGATTCATCCTTTATTATTCATCATTAAAAAAGCGGAATTAAGGACTTTACGTTCTTAGTTCCGCTTTTTTCAAGGCTAATTCCTTTAAAACGGATATTTTCAATCCAATGTTTATAGCACCAACCGTTTTGTTGCATTAGCGAACAAACACTTTTCTACAGGTATCTACAATCGTGGCTATTTTCATAACAGCTTAATTCGATGGCATCACCGCAGTTGCTTCAATTTCCACCAATAAATCCTTATCAATCAATGCTTTAACTTCCACCATCGTCGTCACGGGGCGAATCTCGCCAAACATTTCTCCATGTGCGCGACCGATTTCCTGCCAATCTTGAATATTCGTTACGAACATCCGCGTCCGCGTAACCCATTGAATATCACCGCCTAACGCTTCAATGGATTTTTTAATTTTATTCAAAATACAGTTGGTTTGTTCGTAAGGATTGCCGATGCCGACGATTTTGCCGTCTTCAATGGCAGTTGTTCCCGCAACTTCAATGATATTGCCCGCCCGAACTGCACGGCTATAACCTACAAGCGATTCCCAAATCGCGCCAGATGATACTTTTTGGTGCATAATATTTTTTTTAAATTTAAACTTAACGATATGATGTGTGTCTGAATTAGGTGTTAACAAAGGCAAAATTGAGCTTTTTTTTTAATATTTAATGCATCTTGAAACCGCAATTTTACGTCTTGTTTTATAGAATTACGATTTCTGTTGTAATGAATCGGTTTGACTTGAATAATAATTACATATATTCATTAGATGAGGACGCATTGGAGACAATGTGTCCTTTTTGTTTCACTTGACTTTGTTAAATTAAGTGGGTTGATGAAAATCCGTGTAATCCGTACTTCCATCAACCCAATTTATTTCTTAAATCCACTTAATAAATTGATTATCAATGATTTACTTTTGCGCTTCGTACTTCGTTTTGAATTTGCGATACAATTCTTTTTGTTTATCATCCAAATCAATCTCGCGCCCGCGTATGAACGCTCGCACCACCACACTCGTCCGCATATCCATAATATCGCCTTCCGAAATCAATAAAGTGGCATCTTTACCCAAGTCCAAACTGCCAACTGTCGCATCAATGCCCAAAATTTTAGCGGTATTTAAGGTCAAACCACTCAAAGCCGCATTTTTATCCAACCCAAAACCTACTGCTTGACCCGCTTGAAAAGGCAAATTGCGTTGTTGATAATTGCCGTCCATGCTGAAACAGAACAAAATGCCTGCTTTTTGCAATAAGGTTGCATTTTTAAATTTTTGGTCAATATCATCATCTTCGCGGTCGGGCAACGCCTGAGTTTGGGTCAAAATCACAGGAATATCTTGCTTTTTCAACAATTCTGTTACCATATACGCTTCCGAGCCTTCGACAAGCACGGTTTTGAAACCATATTTTTGCATCAAAATCACGCCTTCCGTAATTTCACGCGCTTTATCCGCATGTAAGTACAATGTTTTTGACTTATCGAACAAGCCTTTCATCGCCTCAAATTTTAAATTTTTCGAAACAATATCGGTGCGATTGCGATAGGCTTGTGCTTCTGCCAAAAACGCATCTAATTCAGCAATTTGTTTAGAATAATGTTCATTTTTAGAAATGCGGCGACCTATTTCACCAAATTGTTGGCTCATCAAGTCAGGAAATTGAATGTGAATGCCATCATCCACTCGATAAGCGGCATCTTCCCAATTCCACGCGTCCAGTTCCACAATGCTTGATTGACCCGAAATCCGACCACCCGAAGGGGCGATTTGCGCCAATAAAACCCCATTTGAACGAATCGTCGGCAATACTTTTGAATCGGTATTGTACGCAATCAAGCTGCGCACCGATGGATTGAAATCGCCTGTTTCGGCAAAATCACGCGTTGGACGAATTGCGTCAATTTCGACGAGTCCCAAACGCGTATTGGGTGCAATCAAACTTGGATAAACATGTTTGCTATCTGCGTCAATGACCGTACTAAATTTGTTTTTATCCGCAAATTCCCCAATAAAAGTTATTTTGCCTTTGTCAAAACCAATGGCTCCTTTGTCTATCACTTTGCCATTACCTGTATGGATTTTGGCGTTGATAATCAGAATGGAGGATGATTGAGCAGGCGCGGGCGCAGATTGCCCAAAGACTAAAACATTGATAGTCAAACAGTTGAGTAAAATTAAAAAATATTTCATGCTATTGAATGATGAATGATAAATGATGCGTTTGGTGATTCATCATTTATCATTATTTAAAACGCCTTCTGACGAGTTTTAAGAAATTGCGTGCTGCTTTTTTGCGGTCTTCGGTGCCAATCCAATGAAATAAGATGGCAAGATCTTCTAATTTAGATTGCGCGGCTTCATAATTCGGTAGCAGGTTAATCGCTTTGACCGTTTCATTAAAATAATTGATATTCGTTCCGAATAACTCATTGCTATACAACAATCTATCATTGAAACTAAACGCTCGATTTAAATCGGCAATCGGCGATTGTGCCAATCTATCCAACAATTCAGTGCCGTGCGTGATTTCAAAAAGTGCCTTTATTTCGGATGGAAGTTGACGCGCCACAGGTTTTTCATATTCAAGTTCGATAACATGTTTGTGCTTTTCAACAGCAGGTTTTGGCACTTCAACCACAGGTTTTGGCACTTCAACCACAGGTTTTGGCACTTCAACCACAGGTTTTGGCACTTCAACCACAGGTTTTGGCACTTCAATCACAGGTTTTGGCACTTCAACCATAGGTTTTGGCACTTCAACCACAGGTTTTGGCACTTCAACCACAGGTTTTGGCACTTCAACCACAGGCTTTGGCACTTCAACAACAGGCACAGGAGTCGGCTCAATATGCGTCGAGTGTGTGCGCTGTTTCGCAGGCAATTCCAAAAAATGTTCATACAGTTGACGCACATAACTCAACATCAAATCGCGTTCAATTGGCGCAATCTGCGTATCGTCAAGGCTCATATTATGGTGTAAGGTGGCAATTTTTTCTAAAATTAATTTAGATTTCTGCAAACTCATATATGAATTGGGTTAATTAGTTTCAAAATTCGGATTATGGTTTCCTGCGCGATGACAAAAAAACTTGTCATTCCGTAGGAAACCAAAATTCACAACAAAGATAAGGTAGAAAATTCTTTTTCCGACCTTTCGAGGTAAAACAATTCCGCTTGCATTCAAAAAATATCAAATTTGAGTCAATTTGTGCAATTCGGGGCAGTTCTTTATTTTTTAGCAAAACCAGCTCGCGTCATTTTTCCCCAACCTACATTTTTGCCCGTTATCCAGTCATAATTCCCTTTCAACGACCAATAAACGGTGCGCGGATGATACACAAACGGTTCTAACAATACGGTTAATAACAATTTCCAAATATCACGCCGTTGTTCATAGCGACCATACGACAATTCTTGTACATAAATAGAAAGCACTGAAACCAAGATTGCAAACGCATAAACCAAAGCGCACATTGCCCAAAAAAATTGCCAATTCACCAATCCAAAGCAACATAAAATCCCAAAAAAGATTAATCCACCTGCTTCCGCAAAGGGCGCGAGCCATTCTGCAAAAAACCAATAAGGATAACTTATCATACCTAAAACGCCATATTTGGGATTAAAAAACATCGTTTTATACATTAATAAACATTCTAAAGTGCCTCTTGCCCAACGATGTCGCTGACGACCTAAAACGGCATAATCAGATGGTGCTTCCGTCCAACAAAGGGGTTCTGGAATGTACGCCACTTTATATTTTTCGCCGCGCAAACGCAATGTTTTGTGCATGCGCATCACTAATTCCATATCTTCACCGACGGTTTTATGATTGTAACCGCCGATTTCAACCGTTAATTTTCGGTCAAAAATCCCAAACGCGCCTGAAATTAACAACAATCCATCAATTGCTGCCCAAGCGGTTCGCCCCAATAAAAACGCCCTAAAATATTCAATTACTTGAATACGAGCGATAAACGTATCAGGTGTTTTAAGATGTGTTAGCCGACCGCCTTCGACCGTTGAATCATTCGTCAACCAAACAATGCCTCCAACGGCAACCACACGCACATCAGGCGGGGATTGCAAAACAGGTTTCACCATTTTCAAAAAAGCATCAGCTTCAATGATACAATCCACATCAATACAGGCAAAATAATCGCTTTCCGCTAAGTTGATACCCACATTAATTGCGTCGGCTTTGCCACCATTTTGTTTGTCAACCACCAATAATTTGCGAAAAGCGGGATTTCGAGACCGATAAATGCCCCGTACAGGTTTTGCATCCAGCGTCGGCGTATAGTTATAGGTATGGTCTTGCACCATGTCGTAAGCCGCTACTGCTTTTTGCAACGTATCATCCTTGCTGCCATCATTCACAATAACAATCGTCAATTCCCCGTAATGCAGCGACATTAACGACCTAATATTATCAACAATGGTCATAGATTCATTATACGCAGGTGCGATAATCGTTAAGGTGGGCAGCAAGGGAGAGGAAAGCAATTCATTAAAATCGGTCAAATCTCGCTCGCGCCTATACCGAATTACGGCGCGAGCAGAGACCATTCCCATGATTAAGTAGGAGGATAAGATGCCCATACAGTAAAAAAAAATACCATATTCAAAGAATTGGACGCATAATAATATCCATTTGTCCATAAACGTTGTAAGTTTTATTTGGTTGATTATCAATGACTTGTGAAGGTAATACGTCTTCTGACTCGTCTGAAAAGAAATCGGAACTGCCAAAATGTTCGCTCATTTTATCTGCGAATGCTCGTATGCTTGCCTGTGGATGATGCCGCCAGCGCGCAAAATTAGGTAATGCTGCTGCCGATTGATGCTGCAATTCGGCGAAAAGATGCGTTTGTTGCCAATGCGTCAATTCAAATTTTAACGTATTCAAAAAATCTAACTGTTTGCCATCGGGTTGGAAACGCATCACCGCCCGCATCGCGCAAACACTAACCATGGGATTGCGATGACTCGTAAACGGAATTGCCAAATTGCCCGCTTCTTGAATGTGCATTAACGTCAATTCGGTTAAACTTTTGATTAAAACGTGTTCTTTTTGACTGTTTTTAAGGAGATGAATCGCTTCATTTTTGAAACCGAGCATCAAATAAAGTTCTCGTAAGCGACTTGCTTCCAAGCCTGACATACTTTTTCGAAGCAATATTAATTGTTTTTTGAATATTTTTCGATTAATCGGATTGGTTAATTCATTAAAATCCAAACTTAATTTTGTTTCCTTTTCCGCAGAGCGTTCTCGAACGATTTCTTCTTCATATTCGCCCGCGACAAATTCTGCTAATAAGGTTTCATAACGATTTTTTAAAAAGGTGTGATTTTGATTTTGTTTGATAAACAACGTGCGCCGTAGCCATATAACGACTATCATTAATACCGATAGCAAAAATAAGATAGCAACAATACTCCATACGATATTGCGAATCGTGCCTTCGTCGGCGTGTTGAGTGAGATTCACCGTTTCGTTTAAGGGAATCATACCCTGTTCGTAAGGAAATGCTATTTCGTCCATATTATGATTTTTTATTGTGGATTTCGGATGTGAATTTCGGATGGTGGCTTACGAATTGCAGCATATAAGGTCGTAACCGTATCAAAATATTCCGCAATCCAGCATCCGCAATCAAAATAATTTATTTACTTTTAATTGAATTGTTTGTCGTTGTAAAGTGCCAACATTATCATTCCCAAATTTTTCCAAATGAACCCCGATTTCACCTGACCAATATTGGTTCAATTGTTGATACCAACCGACTTGAAACCATTGAGTACCCGTTCGGAAATCATTGAATAACAATGAGTTATAAATATTACCTTGTTGTGTCTGCGCCATGCCTGCCATCGCACGAAAGTAATTTAAACCATTTTTGGTATAGCGACGCATCATAAATGTATAAGTCTGACCTGCTAAATCCTGCCCTTTAACCGCATAAATTTTGACATTAAACAAATAACTTTTCCAATATTTTGTAATACCAGCGATGCCCAACCAAATATTTTGTTTATCCTGCTGAATCCAAATATAACGTCCACCAATTTCCCATTCTACACCGCCATTCAACTGATGCATCCAATGTGCTGCCGCATGTACGGTCGGATAAATCGCGCCATCTGAAACCGATAATCCAAAATTGCCATAATTTTTCTCGTTGAATTTAGGATAAATTTCGACCTGTGCGCCGCGCCCGATTTGCTCAAAACGACTGCCTTGATAAATTTTCACCAAAGTAGTGTAGCGTTTTTGCCAATGCGCCCACTCGACATTGGTTAAATAGCCATTGAAATACGGATGTTTTTCGACCTCCAAACATATGGACAAGCGATTCGGCAAACTATCATTTTGAGCGATGCTATCAAAGGGGGAAATTACAAATAGCATACATAGATAGATTAAAACAATATTTAAGGTTCTCATTATCAACATTTAATCTTTGATACCAAATTTGCGTTTGACGCGAGCAACGATTTCAGAAGGGCGGAACGGTTTCGTAATATAATCGTCCGCGCCTAATGCAAACGCTTCGATAATGGTTTTTTCCAACCCAATTGTTGACAGTACCATTACTGGAATTTGACTTTTGCGCTGTTCGCGGATGAAATTGAGGATTTCGAAACCGCCCGCAAAAGGCAACAACAAATCTACAATCACCAAATCAGGCTTTTCGGAATCGAAAAGACGCATCGCTTCTTTGCCGTCAATAGCAGCTGCGATGTCAAAACCCGCTTTTGCCAACCTGTGGTGCAGCGTTTTAAGAATCATGGGTTGATCGTCTATTACTAAAATTTTCATGCCGCAGGATAATTTGAATTGAGTTAAATTTTGTGCTAAGTACTTACACTAATGAGTTGTTAAAGTTATAATAGGCTCTTTCCCGCAGATTTTCGCAGAAAAAAACTCAAAAAGAAAATCAACGAGAATCTGCGGGAAAAACATATTATAACTTTAACAATTCATCAGTATATACTAAAATATCATATTAAATATTTAAAATTTCATAAAAAATTAAAAATCAATTCATTCCGAAATCAAATGACATTTAAGCGGTCTATCAATTGCGATTTATTAGCGCGACTGATTGGAATGACTTTTTTTTCAATCACTAATGTATTTTCTTCAATATCCACAATTTTAGCCAGATTCACGATGTAGGAACGATGCACTTTCACGAAAGTGGGATGCGATAAGCGTTCGTCTAAGTTTTTCATCGTGGAATGAATGATAAAATTGCCTCGCGTCGTGCGTACAGATACGTAATCACCAATGTTTTCAAAATACAAAATTTCGTGAACACCCAATCTGACAAAACGGCCTTCTGTCCGAATAAAGATTTCATTCGATAATGCAGAACCATTTTTGCTTTCAATGACTTTTTTCTCCGTTAAAAACTCATGAATTGTCCATGCTTTTTCAACTGCCGCCCGAAAACGAGGAAAATCAAGTGGTTTTTTCAAATAATCAACCACACGATATGAAAAGGCTTCATACGCATAGATGGTTTTCGCGGTCGTCAGAATGACGTGCGGCATCACCGTTAATTTGTCCAGCAATTGCAAACCTGTGAAATCGGGCATTTCCACATCCAAAAAAATTAAATCGGGGGCGTGTAGTAAAATCGCATCGTAGGCTTGAGTGGCATTTTCGCACGTCGCAACGACCGCAATTTGGGGCATTTTGCCGCAGAATCGTTCCACCGTTTTACGCGCCATTAAGTCATCGTCAATAATAATGCTTTTCATCTTCATGCTTGTATTTTTCGAGCTGGTTATTGAGTTAGTTAGTTGAACAGTTTGTTGATAATTTGCGACCTAATGAACCAACGAACTAACCGCTTATCTTCGCAACGCTTGATTTTAATTGTAGCAATTCTTGTTCCAAAATTGGTTTAAAACGATTGACTTCCAATAAAATACGATTTAATAAAGATTCTGTTATTTGAATATTCGGATTATCTTGTTTGACCGATTTTTCTAAATTTTCAACATATTGTGTTATTTGAGTCAAGCCTACCATTGCAAACGTCGGTTTTAATTTATGGGCTAAACTTGCCATTAATTCCCAATTGGTTGCCTTCAATGCGGGACTGAATTTACTCAAATCCTTTAAACTATCATTCAAAAATATATCAAACATTTCGCATGCGTGTTCCAAATCGCCTTCATAAAAATCATTCATAAAAGCCACATCTAACCGTTTATCAAAACTAAAAATCGTTTCACCTATACTCATTTCAACTAATTCTGCATTGGCAACCGCCGATTTTGACCCATTTTTAGGCAAATATTGATGCAATTTCTCCAATAATTGAGTTGGATTAAACGGTTTCGTCACAAAATCGGTCATACCTGTTGCCGCAGCACGCGCTTTGCGGTCAAGCAACGCCGATGCTGTCAACGCAATAATCGGCACATTCGTATTCGGATTTTGTGTATTGCGAATGACCAAAGTGGCTTCATTGCCATCCATAATCGGCATTTGAATATCCATTAAAATTAAACTATAAGGATGCGCCGCCGCAAATTCGGTTGCTTCCTTGCCATTCAAGGCAATGTCATATTCTAATTCCCATTTTCGGAGCAAACCTGTCAAATATTTTAAATTCATTTGATTATCCTCTGCAATCAAAATTTTGCCCGTCGAAGTCGGCAGTTGCGTCGTTTCTGCTTGAATCGGAGCCGCAATCGTTAATGGATTAACCGCTTTTTCGTATTTCAACGTGAACATAAAAGTCGTACCGCGCCCTTTCCGACTTTGCACATCAATCGTCCCACCTTGCAATTCCAACAATTTACGCGTAATCGTCAAGCCCAAACCTGTACCTTTATACTTGATTTTCAATTCATTATCAAGTTGTTGGAAATCTTCAAAAATACGGGGCAATTCCTGCGCGTCTATGCCAATACCTGTATCATAAACTTCAAATTCAAGCAAATAATCATTGATGTTTTTTTCTGCTACGCCGACTCGAACGCCAATTTTGCCTTTATCTGTGAATTTTTCAGCATTACTAAGCAAATTTATCAAAATTTGATTGAGCAATACAGCATCACCAACCACCCAGCCATCCAAATCCGTATCCACAAACGCTTCTACTCGAATCGGTTTGCCTTCGACTTTCATTTGAAACGTTTTTTGCAACGTTTTGACCAATCCAATTAAATCAAATGGTTTTGCTTGAACCTCCATTTTGCCTGCTTCGATTTTAGAATAATCCAATATATCTGAAATTAAATTATGTAAATGATTCCCAGAATCTTTAATCACATTCAAATAATCCAATTGTTGAACCGTTGGACGCGTATCATATAATAGGTGTGCCATGCCGATAATCGCATTCAACGGCGTTCGGATTTCATGGCTCATATTCGCTAAAAAACGTTTTTGTGCTTCTTCGGCAGCTTCAGCGCGATGTTTCGCAGCTTGAAATTGCATCGTGCGCCGTTCTACTTGCGCTTCGAGGCTATCATTCAATTGCTTCAGCTTCATATTGGCGCGATACAATTCTAATGCTTTTGCCTCTAAGATAGATTCAGCTTGGATTCGCGCCTGTTGCTCGCGTTCAAAACGCCGTTTAAGGATGTCAATTTCCATACTTTTTTTTAAAAAAAGTGACTTAAGACGAAGCACATATCGAGGGTTAGGCGAATATTCGCTATTTTTTATCATATTGTTCAAAATTTAATCCTGATTTTTAAATTTCTAACAAATTTTAATTTGATAAGTACAGGAGAATACGCCTATGTGTGCAAGATATGTGCCATGTTAATTTTAGATGATGGATTTCAGATTTCGGAATGGACGCGCTGGAAATGATGTTTCACTAATTTCAGCGATTTGCGGAATATAATTTTATTTTATTTATTTAAAAAAATTTATGTTTCGGAAACCCTTATCGTCGGCGAAATATAATATAATTCCTATATCCTTAACCTTATTAAGCAATTGAGCAAAAAAAACGATGATTTAAAACCAATTGATAATCAATTGATTGCAAAATTTACATCAAAAAATTACTTAAATCTGGTGGACATTAATTTTAACGATCGTTCCATTAGGGTTCATCATTTCCAATTCAATGTGACAATTCTGTTTATAATGCTCAAAACAACCTTCTATCAGACCAACAGCTAATGCAGACATGCCGCGTTCAGAGCGATAAATCATTTGTAAATGATTGATACTCAATCGTTCTGTTTCAAAACGGGGTAATTCTGCTTCGGGATACAACTTGCGCACTTCGACATGAATATAGGATTCAATCATTTCCAAGAGTTCAAAAGCGTTGTTAATACCATTGATAAAGGCACTGTACCCGCGAGCGAGGAGCGTAAATAAGTGCTTGCCATAAATGTGCAGGAGCGTTGGAACAGGAATATTCACGCGTTGGCTCAGATGCCGAACTAATGTAATAATTTCGGTATGCGAATACGTTCCAACAGCCGTATAAACGCCCCCTGAAGGCAATGTTTCAGCCGAAAGAATTGCATCAACAGTCTCATAACCGAAAGCGGTTTCGACCATTTCTAAAAAAGACGTGAAAATGACACCTTTCATAAATTAGAATTCAATATTGTTTGTAAGTATGTGAAAGAAAGGCGTTTGCAATCGTTGTGCGTTTTTCGTGCAGTAAAATTCGGAGGTGCTTTACTGTAATAATCAACGCAAATGTAAGCGTTCTTAAACCACACTTGCAAATGAATTAACCTTAAAAGGGTAGATTTTGCAGATCATTATCATTTCCTTAACATATCGGAATTTTGGAATGTGAATTTCGGTTGCTAAGGCAGGACAAAAAAACAACTTGTCATTCCATAGCAACCAAAATTCCTGCTTTTCCTACCAAAAAACGAAAAAAGCTGCGTCCTGTCCAATTACGGATGACCTTTGTGCGGTATTCATAATCATCTAAAATTTTTCAATATGAAGCGTGATACGAAGGCACTTTTCATCAGTGCAATATTAGCAACTCAACTTTTATCGGCGCAAAATCCGACGTTCAATTATCTTGGCACGTTCGGCATAGATGGTAAACCAAATTATTTGGTACAGCCAAGCGACGTAGTACCCGCTTCGTTGGTGTCGCGCATCACTGCATCGGTGCCAGAAAATTATCCTGTGCCGACGTATCATCCCGAATACATTCGCGCAGGCATCAATTCGGATATTCAACTCCGCGATACAGCAGATGTTTGGGTGACTTTTGTGGCGGAAGGTGCGGGTTATCTCAATACATTAGCTTTTTACACCTATTCACTCAATGCGCCTGTTGTTCGTCCTTCGGCAGTGACGGTTGCTTTTCCAAACGTTTCAGCAGTAAATAGCGGCGGCGGTTTGAGGGCGGGCGACAAAGTGCGTTTGGGACGCTTTCCCGCAGGTACGGGGATTGGTTTTGTATTGATTGCCAATGGTTTCCGCAATGGCGCGGTCACAAATGGCAATTGGATTTTGTATTCGCGCCCGTCTTTCAATCCAGAATTGGATACCAATTTGCGGTATCATAATGTCTTGTTGCGCGATTCGACGGGCGTTGTCGCATTAGGATTTGAAGATATACGACGCGATAATTCAGGCTGTGATAATGATTTTAATGACGCACTTTTTTATATTACGAGCAATCCGGGAACGGCAATCCTTACAAATAACCTTAATACTACAGTTGGTACACCGAATAATACTTCGAGTGGTAATAATGGCGGGTTGGAAAGCAATGGCACTTTGGCTTCGGCAATCGCAACCCGCAATTTCCAACGGCAACAAACGCCTGAATTAGTGATAGAGCAGATGGAGCGTTATCAAAAAATGCCTCTAAGCTCCTTCACGCGGGGCGATATGGAGAATGATCTGGATCAATTTATCCCATTGCAACCCATTGAAGATGTGAAGCCGTTCGTATCAACACCCACTGATTTGACGAAGATTACAAATGCAAAATTTGTATTATCTGTGGATTATGTTGCGGGCATGGATGCGAATGATTACGACCGTAGAGCCGTCGTGTTGGGGACAAAAACAGAAGAAACCGTTTATGAACATACCAAAGCAGTTTGCGATAGATTGAAAGGCGCGACTTTATTGGATTTGAAAAAAGCTGGTTCGGATGCGATGCCGTTTCAAATGGCGACGTTGCAACAAGCGGATGGCAGTTTGGAATATGCAATTTCATTTTCCGTTTTGAAACAAAATGATTCGATTAAAATTGAAAGTTATTGGACTTTTGAATCTTTTGCGAAAGCACCGAATTGTTATAATTTCCAAGTTTGGGCAAAAACGCCGCATTGGACATTGAAAATTGCGAATGATATGGTGGCTAATTTGACTCAGAAATTTGCGTTGAAATCCTTTGTTGCGGGTTCGATTCCGAAAGTGTATGTTAAAAAGGGGCGTTATGAAAATGGTATATTGCATTTAAATATTTACAATCCATTGAATGCAAATCAATTAACGGTTAAAGGCAATTATGCGACGACTGAAACGAGTGCGAGACAAGCGTTTTTACAACATGTTTCATTGAGTGGCGCAGAGACTGAAACGGTACAAATTGCGGTTGGAGCTATTTTCGATGCTGGTTTCACTTTGCACAATAATAGCGATGCACAACCCGATGCGTTGTATTTGGCGGATGGGGCTTGGGGTTTAGATTATGATTCAAAAGGCGCAACAATCGAACAATTTGTGGTGAATCAAGGTGCCAATCAAGGGAATATGGGTACAGACGAAGCCTTTACGGTAGCGCGAAATGTGTCTGCGAAAGCGAAAGTACGCAATTATGCTTCGATTTTTAGGACATTGCGTCCTTCGGGCGCGGCGATGGATTTATCTAAATTTAAAACATTAAGTTTTGCATCCAATGGTACAGGTGGCGTTATGGAAATTGTTTTGGTTAAAAAATCAATTGGCAATTGGAATGAGCAATATAAAACATCCGTTTTGGTACCCAAAGATAAAAAATTATTCCAACTTCCAATGCAACAATTTAAAAATGCAAGTAGTAACGTATTGACAATCAATGATTTAACAGCGATTGTATTCACGATACGCGGCAATGGTGAAGGCTTCGAATCTAAACAAATAAACATCGAAAATGTAGTTTTCAACAATGAAACGCCGATGGCACAGCCGACAACGACAGCGCGTTTGATAGCGTATCCGAATCCTGTGAGTGAAACGGCGTATTTGGCTTTTGAAATGCCAGAAAGCGGTTTGGCAATGGTGGAATTGGTGACTGTAAAAGGCGAACTCATTACGAGTACACAACAAAATTTGCAACAAGGGTTGAATAGTGTGCCGCTTGAAATGGCATCGTTAGCGAGTGGTTTGTATATGGCGCGAGTGCGGTTTGCGGGCGGCGTTTTGACAACAAAACTTATAAGATAAATTTTTGAATTATGAACATGGGTAATCCCGAGTTTCCAATGTTGGAAATTCGGGATTTTTACTTTTTTGCAATTTAAAGTCAGCCACGAATTTCACGAATGAACCCGAATTCAGGATACTTTTGCTTAGAATTCGGCTCATTCGTAAAATTAGTGGCTAACCTTAAAAATGAAAATCAAACCCCAATCTCAATGAAAAAGGGGCTGCTTCTGGATTATCCAAATAATTCAACCGCCATACTGCTGAGAATTTCAAGACTTTAAATATATTTTCAATGCCAATATCTGCCTCCATGTACGGGCGATTCGGCACTCTGAAACCACTATAATTATTGGGACCGACCGCCGAAACCTTAAATGCATTCAATTGATTATGATTCAAATTATCTGCCGTCATCGAACCAACGACCGCCCTAAATGAGGCAACTTCGCGCCAATTCAACCGCCGCAATAATGGTAACTTATTGAAAATCAATCCTTCAAAGTGATGCGTCAAGTTAACTGCCACAAAAGCATCTGCCACAAATTCATAATTATTCATCCCATTGAATGACCCTCGGTCATAAGCCAACGACTCATTCCCCAACATCACATTCAACAATGGCATCGGCAATGTGCCAATGGTCTTGCCCGCCGTAAACAACCACTTCGTCCAACCAATCGGATTGATGTCCAAACGACCCGAATAATTCAATTCAAATTTATGATAATTCGCACCAACGCCTTTGCCGCCCATCCCAAACGTATATTGCGCTTCTAAAACCGCTTTTCGACTCGGAATCGTCGTTCTGCCAAAGGCATTATCAATGTATTGTTCGTTTTTGGAATATCGAAATTTGATAATACCTTCAGTCACTGTCAAGGATGTATCAATCTTTGTTGGCATATCAAGATTCATCAAATACGCGTAATTGAAACCCGTGCCATCCCCTGTCGTATGGCGCAAAGGCGTAAGGCTGCGATTCATCAAAATGATTTTATTCGACAAACCGCCTTTCCAGAAACGCTCATAAGAGATTTTTGACTCCTGCATTTCGGTCAATTTGAATAGCACTGGACGACGATAAAGTCCTGAAAACCAATTACTTGTATTCGTAGATTCGCTACTCAATGTGTTGGAAATAATGTCTTTTTTGTACGACGCACCCAGTACAATACGTGGTTTTCGTTGCATAATCCATTTCCAATGTGCCCCATATTTCCACACCTGGTCTAACGTTCCATACGCCGCATAACCACCCACTCGATACCGATTACTTAAGGTTTTATTCGTCTGAATGCCCAACCGAAACCGATGTCCTTCCACAGGATTTTGGGAATAGGTCGAGAAATACGGTCCTAAATCTATGATGCCAATGCTTTTATAACCTGTAAAAATAGTTTCCAAAATGTCCACATACGATTTGTAAATTGGTACATTTTTAATGCTATCAATCATCGTATAAACGGCTTGTTCATTTTTAGACAAGGTTTCATGGCGATTTTTATCCCAAAAAGCTTTATCTTTTTTCAAATCCACTGCATCTATATCAATCGCATCTATTTTAGGAATCTTCAACGAATCCACATTGGGGGCAAATTTAAAATCTTTAAATGTCGTCGTTTTGCGCCCAATAACGCCAGGTTGCTTCTTCAATGCCTCGAAATTAATGACAATTTTGGATTTGACAGGCAACCATTTATCCACGTTGTAATCAAATTCTTGATACAAAATCAAACGATTAATGAGATTAATGTTGACATTGGTAGGCATTTTCATATTCACGCGCTCTACCGCAAACGAACTATCAATCACCCACAAGTCGCCTTCAAAAGCGGCTTCTTTACTGCGACGCGGTTTGTAACGGATTTTATAACCTTTATGACCTTCAATTTGGCTACTGTCTATTAAATAAAATTCGTAATATAAAAACGCGGTCGAAGATAATGGCCCCGCAAACGCTTTGTTAAACAAGTAAAACCAATCGTCATAAATGTCAAAATTATTCTCGACTTCGCGCACATATTCCATTAAACTCTCATTCGCACCAACGGTTTGTTCTGCAATGGGAATATTTTTAAACTTCCGTTCCCCTGGTTTGTGATAGCTATTTGCAATTTGCTCGTACACGTACATCGGCAGGAACGCTAATTCATCCGAAGTACTATCAATATTGTCGAAAACGAATTTAAAGGGCTTGAAAATTTTGCGTTCACCCAATTTTTTATCAATATGAATCAAATCCACTTCTGTTTTCGAATAAGATTCGCATTGATAAGGGGGCAAATGGGTTATACGATTTTTGTCTTTATTTTTCACGATGCTGCGGATAATCCGATGCGCAGGATTTTCGCCCGAATGAATCACGACTTCCCCCAAATTGCTATTGCCCGCGCCTAAATCCAGTGTAATTTCTTGTTCGGGCACATCTGGGGCAATTTTTTTGCAAATCGTGTCGTATCCAATCATGGACGCGCACACGTAAGCATTCATCGTTTGTAAGGGCAATGTTAAAAAATAATTGCCGTCAATGTCTGTCAATGCTTCATTTTTTGTATTTTTGACCCAAACATGGCAAAAAGGCAATGTTTCTTTGGTCTCTGCGTCTGTAACACGTCCTTTGACCGTGATATTTTGAGCAAAAAGCTGGTTTGAACCAATGAAAATAAGAATAAATGGTAAATAGTGAATGATTAATTTTTTCAACATGAATTAAAAAATTTAGTTTAGAATATAGTAATATCGTCTTGAGGATTTCGGAAGGTGGATTTTGATTCCTATGGAATGACAAACGGAATCCACATCCCCCGATATAAAAGACGTTATAATAAGGTTATGGTTTTACAAATTTAGTTAATAATTATATAATATTTTCATTTAAAAGTTTGACAATTGATTTTAAAGCAATACTTTTGACTTCGGATTGTGGATTTCGGATTTCGGAAGGTTTTGATACGTTTCAAATCACTCCAAAACCGCCATCCGAAATCCACCTTCCGAAATCAAAAAAACTCTACAAACGTAAATTATTATGAAAACAATCTATGCGTTAATTGCATCCATTGACAATTACCCCATTCCTGCACACCGTTTGAACGGTTGTGTGAACGATGCGCAATCTTTTTCAGCGTATCTCAAACGATTCGCGGATGCAAATGGTTTACCTATTCAAACCGTTGAACTTTTTGACGAAAAAGCCACAAGACAAGGTGTCATCAATGGTTTTGCGCATTTCGACGCTGCCAAAAATGGTGATATGTGCGTTTTTTACTATTCTGGTCATGGTTCGCAGATGCCTGCACCCAAAGAATTTTGGGATGAATCCGATGGTCAAAGCGAAACGATGGTTTGTTACGATTCGCGGCTTCCAAAAGGACGCGATTTGGCAGATAAAGAATTGGGCTACCTCCTTTGGAAAGCGACAGGCGATAAAGATGTCCATTTTTTGGTGGTGACGGATTGTTGCCATTCGGGTACGATTACGCGTGATTTAAACGTCAAAAGTCGGATGGCGGATGCTGCTGTGACGCAATCCAAAGCGCGGGAATATCTCGGTTTTTCAGAATACGTCAAAACGGGGAATAGCATTCAACCACCTGCGGCGCGGCATATTCATTTGTCTGCCGCCAAAGATAACGAAACTGCCAAAGAATACAATATTGGTGGGACGCAACGGGGCGTATTCACGTATTCGCTTGTGGAGGTACTCGAAGCGACGGGCGGACGGGTAACTTATGCAAATTTGGTAGAATCTTTAAATGCCAAAGTTAAAAATCGAGTGAAGGAGCAATCGCCTCAATTGAATGGTTATGGTTTCAAAGATAAAACTAATTTATCGTTTTTGGGAGATGGCGCGGCGAAAACTCAAAATGATTTTTTATTGACTTTTGACAAGAATAATGGCTGGATTGTCAAAGCAGGCGCATTACAAGGCATTTCAACCGCAGGTGCAACGTTTGCAACCGCAGATGGCACTTTGTTGACAACTCAAAAAGTCAGTAGTAACTATTCTACCGTAACTGGAACCGATGAATTGCCAAGAGATGTGCAACAACGTGTGACGATTGCCCAAATGGATTATCAACGCACGCGCATTGCGCTCGCGCCCGATAGTGAAAAGGCGGCTGCAAATCTATTGCGGCGTGGTTGGGAAGATTCGATTTCGATAGATGAAAATGGCAATAAACTTCAACGGGCTCCTTTGTTGGAATGGTCGGATAATCCTGCAAAAGCTGATTTTTTAATGCGAGCGTATAATGGCTCGTATCGTTTGACGACTTTGACGAATGAAATTCCGCTTTTCCGACGCGTGAAAGCAGAAAATTTGGTTTCGGTTTATACCTTTTTGGATGATGTGGAGACGGTAGCGGCTTGGAATCGTAAAAAACAATTTAACAATCCGAATAGTAAAATTCCAAAAGAATACATTACGGTTTCCATCAAAAATGCCGATAAGGAAGAAATCGCCGCGCCTTATATTTTCCAACAACCTACTGCGGATAAGGATGTACCTGTTTCCGTTTCGATCATGAATACGAGTCCACGGACTTTGTGGGTAAGTTTTTTAATGTTTGGTTGTGATTTCAGCATTACGAATGAATTTTTGCCGAAACGCGAATTGAGTCCAGGCGAAACCGCCGTGGTTGAAGTGTATAATGAGCCGTCTATCCCGTTGATTATTCCACAAGAATTGTTTTCCTGGGGCGTGAATGAAGTGCAAGAATGTTTTAGAATCTTTGTGAGTGCGGACGAATTGGATACGACTGTCCATAATCAAGCTGCCCTTGCAATGGATATGCGACAGAGTAAAGAACGGGTGGTTCGCGGGAAACCAAGTGGCGTAGCAGTTACAAATGATGATTGGTGCGTGATAGATATTCCTTATACGTTGATTGCGCCGTTTCCTGAACGCGATTTAAAACAAAGTCGTGCGGTATCCTTGACCGATTGGATGACGGTTGAATCGCCTAATGGTTTTTCGGCAAAAGTAACTTTATCGGCGGATTCTCCTGCGCAACGCACGTTGTCAAAACGCCCTGCTCGTTCGGTGCGTGGGACTTCAAAAGTGGCATTGGCAGAAGGTTTGTCGAATACACCACCTTTAGATGTGTTAGAATTGAGTGGCGTGACTGGTCAATTAAGTGAGGCGAATCCATTGAAAATCAATGTTAAAAATATTGGAAAAGAGGATCATGTGATTGCTGTGCAATACGATGAAAAGTCTGGTTTATATTTTCCAGTGGGTCGGAGTGTGGATGGCGTGATTCATATTACGCAGACTCCAAAGCATGAAGCATCAACGGTTGCGACGCGTAGTTTATTTGGGGCAGCGAAAATTTTGTTTCAAAAGTTGATTGTCAGCAAATTGACGGGCGAATATGAATATCCGTTATTGCGGATGGCGACTTTTGCGAGCAATCAAGATGAAAATTTCACTTACGTAACCGAGCATAAAGCGATTGATGCGGCGATTCAAGGCGCGGAAAATATTGCACTCGTGATACATGGTTTGATTGGCGATAGCCAAGAGATGACCAAAGCGATGGTTCGTTCGAAAAAACGCGAAAAACCATTGTTAGATAATTATCAAGTAGTGTTGACTTTGGATTACGATACGATGAGTACTTCGATTGAGGAGACGGCGGGCAATTTGAAAGACAAATTAGAAGCACTTGGTTTGGTTGCGGGACATGGCAAACAATTGGATATTATTGCGCATTCGCTTGGTGGATTGGTAAGCCGTCATTTCATTGAAAAATTGGGTGGCAATCAAGTGGCAACTCGCTTGATTCAATTCGGCACACCGAATACAGGTACGGAGATTACGCAATTGAAAGACATCGTGAAAACGTATAGTATGTTGGCAATCAATGGTTTACCTGCGTTTGCGCCTTGGATGACCCCGTTGACCTTGTTTGCGAATTACTTGGTGAAAAACTTGCAAGTGACTATTGACCAGTTGAAACCAGATTCGCCCTTCTTGAAAAAATTGAATGACAGCAGTGATCCAGGGATTCCGTACTTTATTATTGCGGGGAATACGCGATTGATTAAAAAAACATATCCGAAAGAAACCACATTTATTCAAAAAGTGATTGCGAATTTGAAAGAACAAGGCGTTTATTACGTGTTGGAACAGACGATTTTCAAAAGCGATAATGACTTAGTGGTACGGACGGATAGCGCGAAAGGCATCGCAGGCAAAGAAGGACGGGCACAACCTGTTACAGAAGTTGAAATTGCGAATGACCATTTGAGTTATTTCTCTAAACCCGAAGGTTTGAAGGCGTTGGCAGAGGTCGTTTACGGTAAAAAATAGTGCTTCTCTGACAAATTTTGTGGAATGAATAGAATTGGGTACACTACTGAGTTGTTAAAGATTTAATGTGTAAATAATTGATTATCAATCTTTTTTTCCTGCAGATTGCGCAGATTTTCTTTTGGAGTCTTTTCTGCGAAAATCTGCGAAAAAACATATTATAACTTTAACAACTCAGTAGCATAACCTTAATTTAAAGATTTTTTAAAATTTTATGCATAAAAACTTGATTACCAGTAGATAACATAACATAATAAATTCCGATTGGAATCGTAGCATCGGGTGTCCATTGCACGGTATGTTTTCCTTCGCCAAAATTTCTATCCGCAATGGACGTGATGCGTTGCCCAATGCCATTAAATACCGTGATTTGAAGGGGCGATGCTTGTGGCAATTCAAACTGAAAATCAACTGAACTATTAAATGGATTCGGAAAAGCCGTCCAATATAAGGTCGAAAACGTTGCCGTTTCCACCCCTGAAACAGTAGGATTATACGTAATATGCAGCACAGGTGCGCTTGCAGCAGCATAATCGTAAGAGGAAGCGGTGCGTTTACTCGCGCCATTTATCAAAAAAACCATCGAATTATTAGGAACCCAATCCGCCCGATTCACCAAATGTTGAACCAGATTACTCAAATTTGGAGTGCGTTGCGCGGTTGCTGCTTCGCCCGTAACCGTCCATGCCGCAGGCGACCAAGGCACGGAAAGACTCGTCTTCATCCGACTTGATATATTAAGATTTGTACTAATAAAAGTTGTCGGATTCGCTTTATCTTCGCCATAAATCGTCAATGCGACAGGGTTTGAATCGGTTTCATCCGTCGTAAATTGAATATACGCATTCGTAATCGCCGCATTTTTTGGAATATTAATCGTATTGAAACGCATGCCGACTTCTTGCGGTGTGGTGCCGCCTTCATTCGCTAATTCCAAATCGGTGCTCGTCAAATCCACACTTCCCGAACTTATATTTTGTTCGGCATCGTCACTACTTCGATTCACAGGCACGACAATCGTTGTACGCACCCCATTTTGAACCGTAATTGTGATTGATTCCGAAAGCGTCGCGCCAAGATTGTCCGTTACAATCGCCTTCAACGTGTAATCCGCATACGCAGGAGGTGTCCAATTCAAGGTGTAAGGACTGCTGTTATCCGTCCCCATTAAAACGTTATTCACCCAAAAAGAGACGCTTGTAACGTTACCATCTGCGACTGCATTCGCTGCAAATGTCATTGAATTTAGATTCGTAAAGACTTGATTCTGAACAGGATACGTCCAATGAACCGCCAAACGACTGCAACGACCTAAACACGTATTAAAAGTCGTATTAACATTATTCGCTATCAGTGTAGAAGCCGCCGCGTCCCATTGTAACGTGCCATTATAGATGGTCGGACTCATAATAAGGGTGGAACTGCTGCTTGAATGTTGTGCGCCCCAAAGATGTCCCAATTCATGCGTCGTCAGATTAGCCCTTTGTGTAATGGGTTGCGTATATTGATAATCAATTTCGCCGAATCGTTGCGCATCGCCTGGACACATGTGCGCATAATACGCATAACCAATGCCATTCATATTAGTGCCTGTGAACAATAAAGCACAATTATAAGTCGTCGGCGAAAGGTTTGGAAAAGCCCATCCTGCAAAATTTTGGACTAATTGGCTTTGATTGCCTGGCGCGTCCGTCCAAGGATTCGGCGATGCGGCAATGACAAAAACGGGATTTAACTCATATTGCACACTGAAAACCGCATAATAACCATTCACAACATTGAAAATCGTTTGTAAATCGGCGTTGAAATTCGCCAAAGAACCTGCTTTTGCCAATCCTTGCCAATCCAAAACGGGACTCAAGCGCGTACAATACGTACTGAGCAAAGAGGCGGTTTGAGGCAACGGAGCTTGTTGAATATCAGGCGTTGTCGGAACGAACGCATGCCCACAATGCAGCGGTTCTGAATTGAATGAATTATTTTTATAAAATGTAAATACTTCTTTTTTAGAAAGTTGTGTTGATTTTTGAATCATTTCAAACGTTTGTTGCTCTTTGTCCAAAATCAACCCGAAAATATAATTATCGCTAATCGTCATACGGACTTGGGTTGTCGGGTCGTTTTTTAAATAACCTTTGTACGTAATATGAGTTGCGGCTTGGACGCGTTGACCGCCTTGCATCCTAAATTCAAAATCGGAGCCATGGACTTTTGCAGGTTCTAACACGAGATTCCAATCGGCTTGCGTACCAAATTGAAGATGGAGTTCAAATGTATGTTGTGCGGACTCTTGGGCGTGCGCGTAAAGGGCTTTTGCATCCATTTCAAAAAGATCATAATGCGCTAAGGATTCTAAAATAGGCATTTTAATTGTTTTGGGAACGGGTTGCGCTTGGAGTGAAAGCGTATTTTGGGCGATTACAGCACCATAGAAAAGACTGAATCCAAGTAAAAGGGGGATTCTTGTTGGTTTTTTTAACATTCTCATTTGTTTTAATTGATTTATAATAATCTGATTACCAATGGTTTAACTTGAAAAACAAGTTTTGTTGTTGGTTCCAAAATAAATAGATTCAAATATACGTAAAATATTTTATAAGGTAGTAAATATTTTATTTCTCAGTATGGGGCAAAAATTAGAGTTGGGTTGATGGAAGGACGGATTCAATGGATTTTCACGGGATTCACAGAAGGATTTCATTGGAGGGTCAATTTTTCTCGCCGATTTTCGCAGCATGAAGGTTCTAAAAACCCGAATTAGCGAAAATCGGCGGAAAAAATCGGCGAAATAGGTGGGAAAAGTGTTCCCCAAAAATGAAACATCCCGAAAGAAGCAGATTTTTTATCAAAACTAATTTTTATGATTTTTTTTTTGATATGCCGCCGCATATTGCGCAATATATTTGCCGATAATATCAAATTCTAAATTCACTTTATCGCCGATTTGAATGTGTTTAAAAACGGTATGTTCAATCGTGTAGGGGATAATCGCCACTGAAAAACAATCATCCACAGGATTCACCACCGTCAAACTGACTCCACTCACGCAGATAGAACCTTTATCCACAATTAGATACGCATCATCATTTTTTTGATATTGAAAACGGAAATGCCAACTGCCATTCAAATCAGCACGTTCCACACAAACGCCTGTTTGGTCAACATGACCTTGTACTTGATGCCCGTCTAAACGCGCATTTGATTTCATGGCGCGTTCCAAATTCACCGCATCGCCCACTTTCAAATCGCCTAAATTGCTTTTTTGCAATGTTTCGGCAATCGCTGTAACCACGTGCGTATTCTTTTTTTTCGCAACAACCGTCAAGCAAACGCCATTATGTGCGATACTTTGGTCAATTTTTAATTTTTCTGAAACAGATGATTCAATCGTAAAATGAATATTCGTTGCTTCATGCTGGATTTTTTTGACGATTCCCAGCGATTCGATGATTCCTGTAAACATAAATTGGATCTTTTGATGATGAATGATGAATTACAAGATTCATCATTCATCATTCACAATTAACGGATTAATTCGATGAAACCTTTTAAAACTTCTTGTGACTGAACAACGCCTTGCAATCTTTGTTCATACACAATGCAAGTATAAAAATAAGTGCCACTCGCTAAATCCTCCCCATTTGGATTCTTGCCGGTCCAACCTAAATGTGGATCCGTCGTTTGGAAAACCTGTTGTCCCCAACGGTTAAATACTTGAAAATCAACCTTTTCGACATATCTAAATGCATTTTTCAAGGGTTTGAAAACATCATTTTGACCATCTCCATTTGGCGTAAACGTATTTGCCAATTTGTAATATGGGCAATTATCAACACAAATAAGATTACTTTTCGCACTCTCATTTCCGACAGAATCTATCGCCGTCACCGCGTAACAACCCGCAATTGTTCCATCCGTATTGCGATGTTCAAAAATTGTATCATTTCGATTGTTAATTGTGGCTAATAATCTCAATGCACCGCCTTCTTTTTCAACATAATAAATTTTAAAAGAGGCTAAATCTTGTGAACCACGACAATTATTTTTAGGATTCGTCCAACGCAATTTGTTAATAATATTGGTCGCAAGCCCTGTCGTATCACAATCATTTTTAATACCCAAAATAGGCGCACAAGGCGGAACCGTGTCAATCGGCGTACCGCACAACCGTTCCGAAAGGTTTAAAAGCGGACTTTCAATAGATGGAATCCCATAAGTACCCGATGATTTTACATAATAACAATATTGAGTGCCATTTATAAGGTTGCTATCTCGAAACGTCGTTGTAAACGAAACGCCAATAGAATCATATAAAATTGTGACAGGGTTAAGCCGATAAATGGTATAATGACTATTCGTCCACGGCACATCTTTATCCCAAGACAAATTGTTGATTCTATCAGTTGAAGCAATTTTCAAATACACGGATGATGCCACTTCCGAGTAGCCTAACAATGTATCGCCGCCTTGCGTATAAAATCCAACTTTGTAGGAATAGGGATTTTGAAGCGTATTTAGATTGTTATCCACAAAAGTAGTGTCATTAAACCCTTTGAAATACGGATTTCGCCATGATGCACCTGCAATTGGCGTTAAATTGGTGCGTGTAATGCCCGTCGCACGGAACAATTGAAACCGATACGGCCCTGGATTTACAAGCGTATCCAAATCATCGGGCAATGGTTTTGTCCATTTGATAGCAATTTTACCCGTTGTTGTGCTTGTTTCTGTGACACTTGTGGTGATAATCAGGGGCAAATCGCGGTTCAATTGTACGCAAACTTCATCCGAAGGAAGACTCGCCACTAAATTATAAGGATTATTGGCAACGGTTCGCTTCGCAAAATGCGCCAAAATCCGATAACAATAGGTTCGCCCGCGTTGCACGGTGTTATCCCGAAACGTGTAACGACCATTTTCAATCGGAAAAAGCGTATCAATGATGACTCGCGTATAACCTTTTCCATCCAAACCATTCGTACAAGTATCTCGCGCAAACGGATTACTGCCCTCCTTACGCCAAACCGAAAACGCATAAAAATAACGATTTTGTGCATTTTCACAGATATAAGGTTTTTTCCAACTAATAATCGTATAATCTCGATGCGGCAATGCCGTCACTGCTTCGGGCGGCGGGCCCACCACTTTAATTTGAACTAATTTCAAATCTACCAATCCAGTCGTATCCGAAAAAAAATTATCTGTTGCTTTAAAGACGACCGAATACGGTTGTTCTTCAATATGTTCACAAGTCGTATTCCAAATGAAGGTCGAAGTAATCGGCGGCGTTATAAAATTAGGCGAATTATTGAAGGTCGCAGGACTCACAGGCAAAATAAAGGGCCCACCTAATGCCGATAATTTCACTTTTTGCCCCACATCAGGGTCGGTAGCGCGGACATCAAAACGCAATTGTTGTCCTGCAATGACACAAAATTTATCTTTTGACTCAATTTTAGGCGGCTCATTGCGACACGTTTCAACCAAAATCTGCATATCTCGAATCGTCGTATCAATCGGAACGCCCCGACGATAGGAAATAATTTGAATGGCAATATTATATTCACCCGCTTGTTGCGGTTTTTCCCAACGCAAAGTGCCTGTTCGCGGGTCTAACGTCATAATATTATTGCCGCCAGGCATGATTTGCCAAGGGAATTCATAACGCGGCACTTCCGAACCCACATCTTGCAACGGCGTAATCAACCGATATGCCAAACTATCGCCATCTGCATCAAACGCATTTGGATTGTGAATGAACAATTTATCTACGCAACCTCTGTCAATCGGCGGTTGTAACAATTGCGGCGTAGAGTTTCCACCTTGAAATTGCGTGTTTAGGAACGAAATCGAGGTTTGAATATGAAACGGAATGTTGTCCGAATGCGGGAAATTCACATTTAAAACGCCACCATTTCGATTTGGGTCGGTCATGCTGATGCGATACGTCAAGCGTCCAGGATACGTGTGCGTCGCAACATATAAATTTTTCTTTACATCATTCGCTAAAACTTCCCCTCTGCCATTGGAACGCGCTACTTTTTCGCAAGTCCCGTCGCCCCAACAAATTTCTAAAGTATCACGGTCAGCGGGGACACTACTCGTTTTCGTATAAGTAATGACGGTAGCACGAACCGATTGCGCCCCCGTTTGTTCGACGCGGATTTCACCTGCGCGATTGTGCGTCGCCCAAGATTCATTGCTGAAAAGCAATAAAAAACCGAGCATCAAGAGGTATTGAAAATGTTTTTTCATCTTAAAATTTATGTTAGTTAGTTGGTTCGTTAGTTGGTTAAGTTGTTCATTAATTCGTTTGTTGATTAGCTAAATTATTGATAATCAACATTTTAACGAATCAACAAACCAACTAACGAACCAACTAACTAACGAACTTGATAAAATATTTTACAAATTATAAGGCAACGGAATAAACGTATCGCCGTTCGTCCAAAAAGGCACACCTGCAAAACGCCCATATTGAGTTACAACTTTTTGTTTAAACAAAAGGGTCTGCCATTTTTCATCGCCGTTATCGTCCCATGAAGAGGCATCTATGTATAAAACATTGTTTTCCAACCGATTAAAATTACAAGAACTGCCGCTACAACCGCCTTTGTCGTCTTTTGGCTCTTTTGGCAACGGGCTTTGAACATTTAGACTTGTTCCTTTTGGTAAAGATTGCAAATAGTGTAAAAACGTTGTTTCATACTTTTTTTTGTATGTCGCAGCGATTTTGACAATCGTAGGATTCCGTTCCTGACCTGTTGCGGAAGGGGCTTGCAACTGTTTTGCAGCGATTTTCGGTGTGAGCCGCAACCATGAAACCTCGCCTTCATCTAAATTTTCATCTGGTTTCAAATAAGCACCTGCTTTTCCCCAATAACCAGATAAATCATAATATATTTTTCGTTGAAAATCAATTGGTTTACCGCCAGTAAGTTGTTGTAAGCAAGTTTGATGAATCGCCGCATCCAACTCCATTCCATGATAATCATTGATACGAATGCCATATTTTTTGTTTTCCAAATAACCCACATAAAACGCAATTGGGTCAGGAATATGGCGCGTAACCGTCAACGGAACGCTATAATAAGCCGCAGCCGACCAGTCAGCTCTATCCTTCGTAACACAAATTGTATTTTGAGCATCGTAATATTTGCAAACAAAATAAACACCTTCGGTGCGATAATTCACCATCGGGTCAATCAACAAATCACCATGTGCGGCTTGTTGCAAAATAGAAGATTCATCGCCATCGAGGTTCAAAATCCAATGTTTTGGATGTGGATTCAGGAGCATCGGCGGAAAATTTTTAGGGTCGTATCTTGGGATTGCCATATTATATGATTTTTAGTTTTAACTCATTTAGAAAATTGATGCAATTTAACGCAAAACTCAAAAACACAACGTTCTTTTTTTTGTTTTGGAAGCATTTACCAATCATTTTAATTGTATGAAATCATCTATAACCTTTTTTGCCATACTGATTTTATTATCAACAGGTTGTGCCTCGAACCGAAGTAAAAGACCGCAACTTCGTTTTGACCAAGAAACGGTCGCACCTGCACCTGATTACGCTCGTGCGGATGCTTGGGCTGCGTTGCCCGATAAAAAAGATTTTGCCGACCGCGTACCTGATACAACGCTCTTAAAAGATCAACAAGCAGCCGCAGAAGTGGATGTATTTTTCTTACATCCAACGACTTACACATATAACAAAGGCAATATTCATTGGAATGCAGACATTCGGGATAAAGCGTTGAATGATAAAACCGATAAAGGCACGATTCAAAATCAAGCCTCTGTATTCAATGGCGCGGGCAAAATTTACGCGCCGCGCTATCGGCAAGCACATATTGAGGCATTTTGGGCAACGGATACTGCTTCTGCAAATCAAGCATTTGAGGTTGCCTATTCTGATATTAAAGCCGCTTTTGAATATTTTTTAAAACATTATAACCATAATCGCCCTATCATTATTGCATCTCACAGTCAAGGGACGAAGCATGCAGGCAGATTGTTACGAGAATATTTTGATGGAAAACCGTTGCAAAATCGGTTAGTCGTGGCGTATATTGTGGGTTTGCCTGTGCCGAAAACGTATTTTCAAAACATTCTGCCTTGCGCAACGCCCGAACAAACAGGTTGTTTTTGCTCGTGGCGGGCGTTTGAACGCGGTTTTTATCCCACGATTTATCAACCCAATAATGATATTGTGGTGACAAATCCATTGACTTGGACGACTGACACGACTTACGCGCCTGCAAAGTTGAATGAAGGTTCTATCTTCTTGAAATTCAATAAGTTACAAACGGAAATGGTGGATGCACAAGTACATGATGGCATTTTGTGGGTGAAAAAACCATCGTTTATAGGCAGTGCCTTGATTAAAACGCATAATTTCCATGTCGGCGACTATAATATGTTTTATGTGAATATTCGGAAAAATGCAAAATATCGGGTTAAATTGTTTTGGAAATAATTAAAATTCGCCGCAGTGGATACCAATATTTTAGGGCATATTTTCGAGCATAGTCTCAACGAACTCGACGAGAAAACCGCACAAGCCGTCGGGCAAACGGCGGATAAATCGAAAACAAAACGCAAAAAAGATGAGCTTTTTACACGCCGCGTTACATTACGCAATACATTGTCGAACAAACGATTGGCGCACTTTGCCAACAAAAACAGCGATTGGAAGGTTTGAAACCTTCCAATCGCTATTTTATCTTCAACAACGCGTTTATCAGCGATTGGATGGTTTCAAACCCGCCAACGTTTAACCCGATTGAAAATTAGTAATTTAAGTGTTTCAAAATTGCCACTGTTTCACCTTTTTCAACGCTTTCAAGTCCAAAATCCGTTCTTGAACGCCGAAACTATCTAACCGATTGCGCGTATTGCGCGCAAAATCACGCATTTTAACCCGTTCTGACAAGGGCATTTTTAAAACATTTTGAATCGTATCTTCATAAACGCTAATCGGAAGGGCAAAATATTTACCTTTTACTCCATTCGGCGTGTACCGCAACACGGGCAAATAACGATAATCTATAATACTTGTCTTGCCGCGCACCTTTTTCACATCCACTTCAAACAAAATCCCGCCTTCTGTATTATCGTAAGGTTGCGCCGAAATGAAATTGCCCAATGAATAAGCCGTCAATTGAGGTTTTTCTTTTTCATAAATCAACTTAATTGGCTGAACAACGTGTGGATGCGAACCCACCACGATATCCGCGCCCGCCCGATGCAACAGCCGTGATAAAACCGTTTGTTCCTCATTTTCATGCAACGCGTATTCAACGCCCCAATGCACAAATGCAATAATAAAATCAGGTTTCATTTGCTTCGCCAATGTTATATCTCGTTGAAAATCAGCGATTTCTAAATAATTTACAGATGCAGGATTGGTTGTTTTGATGCCGTTTGTGTGCAATGTGTAATTGACCAATGCGAATTTTATCCCTTTTTTGTAAAAAATAAATGGGTAATACAATCGCTTACTCATCGAATCCGAAAATGTACCCGTGTGCAACAGGTGATTTTTATCCAACGTTTCTAACGTATGCGTGATGCCTTCCAATCCGCCATCGTTAGAATGATTATTCGCCGTTACCAAAATGTCGAAACCCGCGTGTGCAATTGCTTCCGCAAAGGTATCAGGACTCCGAAAATTGGGATAACCCGTGTACGGCGGATGTCCTGGCATGGTAAATTCTAAATTTGCCAAAGCGACATCTGCCCGTTCCAAAACGGGTCGAATATATTGAAAACAGGATTCAAAATCATATCGGTCAGGCGCGATTTCGGCAGATTGAATTTGCAATAATTGACTCATGATGTCGCCCGCAAACAACAATTTGACCTCCGAAGAATCGTCTTCTGCGATAGGAGATTTGAAGGAAACCAGTTTTTCGGGAGTTTTTGCGACCGTTGGTTTTGGTAGCGGGCTGTTAATGAGTTGTCCGCCCGAAAGAAACAACGTGATGATGCCCGATAAATATAGTAAACGCAGCATGAGGTAATGTAATTTTCTCTGTATAACGGTGCGGTTCAATCGTTAGGTTCTTAAAAGTGTTGTTTTTTGTCATGTCGTAGGAAACTTTTGTCATCGTT
>JBEEMZ010000012.1:0-36750 GCA_041192405.1 Bacteroidota bacterium
AAATGTCACTCCGACCACATTCACGCTGAAAGATAACGCGCTTTCCCAACCTTCAATGCTTGATTTATGAAACAAATTGTAAAAAAAAGTCGCCAATCCGCGATATAAAGACGGCGGCGAAAGGGTCGCTAACAAGAAATCCGATAACAAAACAATCGCAATATTCACAAAATTGTTACCTATCAAAATGGTCGCTAACAAGCGTTTTGGGTGCTGAATCAGCCGCGAAATACGCACAGATGAAGGCGATTCTTCATCAGAAAGGTCATTTATATCATTGGGAGTCAGTCCGAAATAGGCAACTTCCGACCCTGCAATCAATGCCGCGCAGGTCAGTAATAGGCAAAATAGTAAAAATGCTAACAACAAATCGGTCGTTGTAGCGATTAAAAAAGGTTGGAATAGCAGGTCTGTTTCCATAAATGTAGGTCTAAAATTTAAAAAAATCAAGAAACTGACTGCAAAGATAAACGAAATTTCGGAATGTAGATTGCGGATTTCGGGATGATGATGGTTTTTGTTGTATCCTCATTCCGAAATCTGCAATCCAAAATCCGAAATTATAAATTTTTAGAGGTATCTCGAAAATCAGGATGTACCCAAGTCGTGTGACAAGTGCCATTTTCACAGTGCATTTCCCGCTTCAATTGCCCTGTCATGTCGTCATAAAGTTTCAATAAACCATGTTCTTTTTCATTCAGATAGGTGCCTTCGGCAGTTAAAATGCCTGTTTGAGTGTATTCTTTAAACAAACCGTTTTCTAAATTATCTTTAAAAAAACAAATTGTTTTTAAAGAACCCGACGGATAATAAAATTTCCAGCTGCCTGTCATCACGCCTTTAACGTATTGCCCTTCTTTTTTGATTTTGCCGTTTTCATGGAAACCTGTGTATTTACCATCTTCCCTGCCCGCTTTGTAAAAATAAAACTCCTCTACTTTGCCACTTGGATAAAATAAAGTTCGCTTTCCGTGCATTAAATCGTTATTATATTCGGCAGTTTCCATCAAATTGCCATTGATTGAAAATCGGCTATAAATCCCGTGTTTTTGTTTAGAGGTTCTATCAACAGCATACTTTTCGAGGACTCGACCATCATCTCCTTTAATTTCTATCGGTTGCAATTCTGTACAACTGCTCGCCCCAAGAAGGCAGCACAACAGCGCGGAGGCTGGATTTAAACAACGATTCATTCCTTTTAATTTGTTTTTTCAGTTTAAAAAAAAATTCAAAAAGTATAGGGATATTTTCGCTATAAGTTATTGGTTAAGAATACTTTATAATGATGAATGATGAATGATGAATTTTTTAAATTTATTATTCATCATTCGTCATTCATCATTATAGCGGTACAAATTTAAAAAAAAATTACTAAATTGTATTGGATTCGCAGCGAAATAAATTTTACCCTCTATACATTTCGGATTTTAAGGAGTTGATAAAAAGGAATAATGTTAATAATCAATTAATTATAAAATTCATCATTCATCATCTATCATTCCTTAGAACGTGGAAATTATTCCGAAATCCACATTCCGAAATCCGAAATCTAATTATCTTTGTCCCTTTTAACGGACATCTAACTATGCCTCATAAACAATTGTTTTTTTATTTAATTTGCTACTTTTTGTATCAAAATTCGCTGTCTGCCCAATATGTGACAATTGACTCTATCTCTTTCATCGGGCAGCGCAAAACACGAATGAGCACGCTCTATCGCGAACTCACTTTTCATGCGGGCGACTCATTAACGCAAGATGAGTTAAGTAAAGTATTGGAAATGAATCGGTTACGCTTAATGAACACGGATTTATTTAGTTGGGTCACTATGAATTTAAAGAACTGGAATGAAAAGAATCATGCCAATTTAGAGATTTCTGTGCAAGAATCGTGGTATATTTGGCCCATTCCGATTTTTGAAATCGCTGACCGAAATTTTAGTGTTTGGTGGGACGAACAACATCATAGTTTGGCGCGCACGAATTACGGTTTGCGCACGACCTATCAAAATCTCACAGGACGCAAAGATCCGATACAGTTAGTTGTGCAAAGTGGCTATACTTCCAAATATTCTTTGGGTTACTCGCTGCCTGCCCTCAATCGGACGCATACGTTGGGCATGAATATCAGTGCGAATTACGCATTTAACCGCGAAACGAGTATTGAGACCATTGGTAATAAATTAAAACTTTTTAGAGATGACCAACAAAAAGTGATTAAATCTTGGGGTTTAGGGCTGGGATTTTCGTACCGCCCTAAACTATTGACAACCCAAAATTTTTCAGCAGGCTATTCTAATATCGAAGTCGTGGATACGGTCGTGCGTTATAATCCAAATTATTTTCTCAATGGTGCAAAAAATCAACATTTTGTTTCATTAAATTATTCGATTAGCTATGATAATCGAGATAATAGACCTTATCCACATAAAGGAAATACAGCCTATTTAACGGTCACTAAAAATGGGCTATTACAAAGTGATAATGTGGATAATTTGTTTATTGGAGGAGGTTTTTCCCAATATGTTCCACTTGGAAATCGCTGGACTTTTGAAGCGATTTTCAGAGGGCGCACCAATCTGATGTCTGCGAGACAACCTTATAATTTCAGTCGAGCCGTTGGATTTGGGTCAGATGTGATTCGCGGATATCAATATTATGTGATAGATGGAAAAGGTTTTGGGATTGTGAAAACAGCATTACATTACAAATTATTTGATGTAGAATTCAATACAGATCAATGGATTAAGATGAAATCATTTGATAAACTGCCTATGCAAATTTATACGGCGGCAGGTTTTGATATTGGAAAAGTAAATGATCCGTTTCAAACGGCGGCAAATCCGTTTGCGAATCGGTGGTTATATGGTACGGGTGTGGCGTTAAATATAGTTTTTTACTACAATTTGGTTTATCAAATTGAGTATAATTGGAATCACAAAGGCGAGCGCGCTTTGTTTTTGAATTTTAAAGGCGTTTTTTAAATTAGGATGCTTATGATTGAAAGGATATTTTCAGTATTTATTTACATTTTTCAACTAAAAACATCCTTTCAATCCTTCAAATCATAAGCATCCTACTTCAAAAATTATTCCTCCCAACTCGCCGTCACAACACTCCCCTCTCCATTCAAACGCACCTTCAAATGGCAATCAATCTCCATTTGCATATCCTCCACATGCGAAATAATCCCAACAATCCGATTTTCGTTCCTCAATGCTTTCAATGTTTCAAACACAATTTGTAGTGAATCTTTATCCAACGAGCCAAAACCTTCATCCAAAAAGAAGAAATTTTGTTTCGCTTGAGTCAAACTTTGAATATTATCCGCCAACGCCAACGCCAAACTCAATGACGCTTGAAACATTTGCCCACCCGAAAGGGTATCCACACTCCTCAATTTGCCATCATTCATGCGGTCGCGCACCATAAATTGATTATCCGAATTGACTTCCAATGCCAATTGATGTCGCGTAAGGTTCAAAAAACGCTCATTGCCACTGCGACAAATGTTTT
The DNA here is from genome assembly GCA_041192405.1 of Bacteroidota bacterium. Lineage (GTDB taxonomy): Bacteria > Bacteroidota > Bacteroidia > Chitinophagales > Saprospiraceae > JAAFJT01. The sequence continues at coordinate 3,516 of JBEEMZ010000012.1, forward strand.
GCAAATGCATCGAAGACGCATAATTCACAAAACTATTGCCTTTAAACAAACTGCGCAACGTCTTCAAATCCTCAATCCGTACTTCTAAACGGCTCAATTGTTCCTGAATTTTGAAACGAGTCGCTAATTTTTGCCGATTCGACTCAATTTCATTTTCTAATTTTCCAATTTTTTGATATGTTTTTTGCAAATGATCATGGATTCGCCCCTCATCTGATAAACTATTCTCATACGATTGTGGCAAATAGGTTTGATTTTTTAATATTTGTGACCAATGAGTTGCTTCACTTTCAGTACTGAACCATTTTTTTTGAAACAATTTGACCTCTATTTTGGATTGCGCAACATTGATTGACTTATTTAAAACTTGCAAAAGAGCCGTTTCCGATTCATAAGGCGCACCCACAAGCGCGTCCGCCCATGCGCGAGCAGCTTGTTGTGCAGTGGTTTCGGCGGCATCCGCTTCGAGCGTCAAGGCTTCGAGATAGCCTTTTGAACTATTTAATTTTTCATTTACAGCATGGTACGTTTGCTCAAATTTAATAAAATTTGTTTTTATTTCATTATACGAATTTGTTGCCTTTTGAATCAGCCCCTTCAATAAATCCGCAGGTTGTTTCAACCATGCTTCCATTTGTTCTGTTTTGCAATTACTTTTCAAAGCATTGATTATCAATGTTTTAGACTGTATTTTATTTTGAATTTCTTGCATTCTTCTTTGCCCTTTTTGAAACATCTCTTTCTCTGCCTTTTCCGTTTCGCGCAAATTTTCAATCTGTTTTTCAAACAAAACGTTTTCTTCATCCACCAGTTGCGCGTGTCGAACGGCTTGTTCAATACGCGCATAATCCGTCAAAGTATAGCGCGGCGACCATCTAAACGCATCTACTTTTTGTTGAATCAATACTTGTTTTTCATCAAGTGATTTCAAGCGCAATGCCCGTTCTTCCAGCCAATTATTTTTTTGATTCAATTTAAGAATCAATTCACTTTCAGTATTTTCCAAATGCAAAATCTGCTCTTTCAACACTTTAATTTTGGCATTACGCGACTTAATATTTTGTTTTGCATTAGACAAATTAAATATATTTGGATGATGCGTCCCACCACAAAGCGGGCAATCATCACCTTCTTTCAAATTTTTTGCCCAATTTTCCAACTGTTCAGAGGCTTTAAAATGCGCCAATTCATCTTCTACAAGGCTTTTTTCTTGACTCAAATTGTTTTTAAATCCTTGTACAAACTGAATCGCATCGGATAATTTGGTGCGATACGGCAAATCCCATTTAAACCGCGACCATTCAATTTTAAGCCTATTTTCCTTACTTGCGTCAATGCCTTCGATGCGTTCGGTCAATCTTGCAATCTCCATTTGTGCATTTTCAGCCGCATTTTTAAAAATATTGATTGCTGCAAACCAATCTTTAACCAAATTTAATTCTGACATATCGGGTTTAGAATCCAATAAATGTTGCCGTTGTGCCATTTTATCTTTTAATTCTTGCTGAACTTTAGCGACAGTTTGTTGCTGATTGGCTAAATAAATATTGCCTTTTTCTACCTTTTTTTCAAAATCTGCTTGTTCGTTCAAATGCTCCTGCATGAGTAAAACCCGTTTTAAATCTTCGATTTCGTGTTGTAAAAGCTCTCGTTCGTCATATCTTGGTTTCCAAAACAAATAGTTTTTTTTAGCAGCTTCAAATATACTTTCTTGTTGACTAAACTCTGCTTTTTTAGCAATCAGCGATTGACTTTTGACATGAAACAGCCGTGCAGTTTCTATTTTTAGCGTCCAAATCGGTTTAAAATCACTCATAACAAGCTCATATTCTTTCAAATCGCGCTCTAAACAGTCCATTGCTGCTTTTTGAACACCCAATTGTTGCATATTTTTTAACACAACTTGTTGAGAATCAAAAGCATGTTTCAAAATTTTTAAGGCATCCACAACTGCTTTTTTCTCCGCCAATTCAATACTAAATGTTTTAATATCTTGCTCACAATCCATTTTTTCAAACATTTTTGCCTCAATCAGCTCCTCTGTGACATCGCCGATTTGCATCAATTGCCCTTTTAATTCGGCTAATATTTTTTCAGATTTGGTTAATAAACTTTTCGCTTTTGCATCCAAATCGTACTCATGTAAGTTAAAAATCTCACACATCATCGTAGAACGCTCTTTGCCCTTCATTTTCAAAAACTCTTGAAACGAATTTTGAGGAATCACGACCGCTTTTTTAAAATCAGTTGCCTTCAAACCCAATATTTTTTGAATCGTTTTAGGGTCATTTTCCAACGGATGCCAATGTCCATCCTTCCATTCATAATATTTTCGTTGAAAATTACCAACTTTTTGTTTATTATCGCGTTTTGCGGACACGTTCGATTTATAAACTTTTTGTTGCGCTTCAAATTCAAATTCAATTTCTAAATGATCCGATTTAAGATTCATCAAATCATGGCGTTGATTATTGTTCAAACGCTGCACCTCGTCGTACAACGCAAACATCATTGCTTCCAAAATCGTGGATTTGCCACTGCCAACTTTGCCAAAAATGCCAAAAATATTTGCCTCCTGCAAGCGTGTGAAATCAATCACTTGCGTTTTTTGGTAAGAATATACACCTTTGATAGTCAATCTTTTAGGAATCATAGTAGTGGTATTTTTTAAAATTAGCGCAAGTTTAACCTTTTTTTTCAGAACCACAGAACCTACGCAACCTTTTTTTGCGTCAAAACGTGTAGGTTCTGTATTAAAAAAAAAAAATTCAATGAAACTATTTGTTTGTGCCTTATTTTTAACATTGTTGCCAACAACGGCGAAATGGTTAACTGATTTTGAACAAGCCAGAACGGAAGCGGTTCAATCCAAGAAGAAAATTTTAATTTCATTTTCGGGTTCGGATTGGTGCGTGCCCTGCCGCAAAATGAAAAATACTCTATTTGCCGCTACTGAATTTGTACAATTTGCTGATAATCAATTAGTTCTGGTGAATGCAGATTTCCCACGTTTGAAAAAAAATCAACCTTCCAAAGCTCAAATTCAACAAAATGAGGCTTTGGCAGAGCGTTACAATCCACAAGGTGCGTTTCCGTACACGGTACTTGTGGACGCGCAAGGACGCGTTTTGAAAACTTGGGACGGCATGCCCAAATCAAATACCAATACTTTCATCCAAGAAATTCGTTTCGCAAGTAAATAATGGCTGACCTTCAATTGTTCAAACAAGTAAAAAAACTAATGGGTAATCGCTTTGAAATCAGCGTAGTAGCGGACGACGAAGTTTGGGCGAATCAACAAATCGAATTAGCGATTGTTGAAATTCAGCGCATTGAACGATTGCTCACGACTTTTGACGAAGGCAGTCAGACGAATCTTATCAATCGGAACGCGGGCATTGCACCCGTGCAAGTGGATAAAGAAGTTTTTGAATTGATTGAACGCGCTTTGCGCATTTCGCAATTGACGCAAGGCGCATTTGACCTCAGTTACGGCTCACTTGATAAGCGTTTTTGGAATTTCGATACTCAAATGACGCAATTACCTGACCGCGAAACAGCTCAAAAATCGGTTGCCTTGATTAATTATCAAAATATTATTTTGAATAAATCGAATTTAACCATTTTTTTGAAGGATAAAGGCATGCGCATTGGTTTTGGCGGCATCGGAAAAGGTTATGCAGCAGGTATGGCAAAACAAGTTTTAAAAACAAAAGGTGTCAAAAGTGGCATTGTGAATGCGTCAGGCGATTTGACAACTTGGGGTTCGCAGCCGAATGGCGCGCCTTGGACGATTGCAGTCGCTGACCCAAATCAACGAAATGCGTCTTTTTCGTATATGAAAGTGAGCGATATGGCAGTAGCGACTTCGGGAAATTATGAAAAATTTGTGTTGATTGACGGCAAACGGTATTCGCATACGATTGACCCGCATACAGGATTTCCTGTTTCGGGGATTAAAAGTGTAACGATTATTTGCCCACACGCTGAATTAGCGGACGCATTGACAACGCCGATTCTGGTGATGGGCGTGAAAATTGGTTTGAATTTGGTGAACCAATTGCGTCAAATTGGGGCAATTATAGTAGATGATAAAGATAAAATTTTTACTTCCAACAATATTAAATTATCTTAAATGATGAAAAACAAAAAGGATATTTTGAAAATAATGCTTTTTTTAAGTATTTTGACGGCGACGATGCCTTCATGCGTATCGGTCAAAGCATATCAAATGCAGTTTTTGAACGACAGCGAAATGGAACTTTCCGCCCGCAAGATTGAGAAATTTGAACAAAATGCGCAATTGTACCGTGAAGGCGCGTCGGGTGCGAATGGCGGAAAATCTGGGGGTGGTTGCGGTTGCAATTAAGTCAACATCGTTGAGGTTGCGACCTCGACGATGTTGAAGCAAAAATTTAATTAAAATAATCCATATTTATAAAATGTTCAGAATCAAGTTATCAGCGTTAGCTTTCTTTTTTCAAATCTTGGCTCTTTTCGCTCAAACCAAAGAAAAAAAAGCCACTCCATCAGCAGAAAAAGCGACCGATTCAACAACTTATCAACCTAAAAAACTCAGTTTTGAAGAAGCGAATCTCGTGTCAAGCTACTACACGCAAGATGGCAATCACTCGGCAGTCACAGGCGGCATCGGCACTGAAAAATTGACGGATTATTCTAATACGTTCGACCTCAAAATGACGAGAGTTGGCAAAACGGGGCGCAAGCACTCTATTCATTTGGAAATTGGTTTTGACCATTATTCGTCGGCATCGTCGGACATGATTAATCCCGATAATTCACGTGGTGGCGGCGGCAGACCAGGCGGCGGCGGTAATGCTACAACGGGCGCATCATATAGCGACAATCGGATATATCCTTCGATTGGCTGGCAAGTGGAAGACAAGAAAAAAGGATATACTTTTGGTGCAAATGGTTCATTTTCAACAGAATACGATTATACTTCAAAAGGCATTGGTTTGAATTTTAGCAAAAGTTCTAAGGATAAAAGTCAAGAATTTGGCGTAAAACTGGGTGCTTTTTTTGATACTTGGATGGTGATTTATCCTTATGAATTGCGCCCGCCAGGGTATGGCACAGGTGGACATGATGGCGGTGGTGGTCCTGGTGGCGGCGGTGGTGGTGGTGGTACGATTGATTACACCCCGCGTAATACGTTTAATGCGGCATTCAGTTTTGCGCAAATTGTAAACAAAAAGTTTCAAATGTCGTTTATGGCAGAACCTGTTTTGCAACAAGGCTTGTTGGCAACAAAATATCAACGGGTCTATTTCACAGACGGCTCTGCAAAACCTGAAAATTTGCCTGACCAACGGCTCAAAATGCCTGTGAGTGTTCGAGCCAATTATTTTATGACTGATTTTTTCTTAGTTCGTTCGTATTATCGTTTTTATACAGATGATTGGGGCTTGCAAGCGCATACATTAAGCGTTGAACCTGTGTTGAAAATCACCCCATTTTTGTCCATTAGTCCGTTTTATCGGTTCTATGCACAAAATAATGTTAAGTATTTTGCACCTTATAAGGAACAAAATACTGCTTCACCGTATTTTACTAGCGATTATGACCTTTCCAAATTCACAAGTCAATCGTATGGTTCTGGGATTCGGTACGTTTCTAATGGCGATGATATTATAGGTGATATGAATATTGGTAGCATCGAATTGCGCTATTCGCATTATGTGCGGAGTACCGATTTGGTTTCGAGCATGGTTACGTTAGCATTGAAATTCAAATAGTATTGATTATCAATCGTTTAGATAAAAAAGAAAAATGCTGTAAGTTACAACTTGCAGCATTTTTCTTTTTTAGTTGGTTTTCTAAATTATTGATAATCAATAATTGAATGAAGCAACCAACCAACCAGCCAACTAACCAAAAATAGGTATTATTTTTGTAATAAATATAAAAATAATTAATTTTTAATGCAACAAACCAACTTTGTAATACGTATTCGATTGATAATACCATGATTAGGGTAATATATTTACAATTTTTTATATCCTATAATTGATTTTACACCAATCCTTACCTCATGGTTCATACTCAACGAAATCTTTCATTTTCAAAAAAACGTGTGGATATGACGACAAAAAAATTATGGTTAGCAGTAGTTGCAGGGACAACTTTCGGGGTGCCCAAAGAACTACGCGCTTATGAAGCACTGAATTTCATTTCTGGCGATATTCGAGCAGCTCAAATCTTAGCCGCCAAAGAAGGCAAGTTAGTTTTTGTAGATTTTCGGGCGAATTGGTGCGCTCCATGCAAGATTATGGAGGAATATACGTTTACACACCCGTCGGTTGAGACGGCGATGCACACCAATTATGTACCTGTACAAGTAGATATTGACGATTTGGATGGGTTTGAGTTGAAACAAAAATTTAATGTGAAAGTGTTGCCAACGATGTTAATTTTCAATTCGCAAGGGAAATTAATTGGCAAATATGAAGAATCTATGGCAGCTTCGCGGCTGATTGATGTGTTGGAAACGCATAATTTGACCGATAATAAGGTCAAAACGGAACTTTCAGCCGATGAATTTTCGCCCGCGCCGCCCAAAATTCAACCGAAGCCAAAAGCGAAACCCGCACCTGTCCCTACGCCGAAAGCCGCAGAAGAAACCGCTGTTGCTACTGCCGAAGTGGATGCAGGTGGCGAGGACAGCGTGCCTGCCAAACCTGAAAAAACGCCTGCGGCGGGTCTCGGTGGTCAAAATATGGTGATGCCTGCGAGTGGTTTTACAATTCAAACGGGTGTGTATGCGCAATTGAGTTTTGTGAAAAAAGAGGTCGAACGCATTAAAGGTCGCTTGGGCGATTTACAACGTATATTTGTTTATGGTAATAAATTACCTGACGGAACTCAAGTGTTTAAGGTGCTTGTCGGTGCATTTAACAATAAGGCGGAAGCTCAATGTTATTTGCGTGTGACGAGCGCAAAAGGGATTCCTGGATTGGTCAAAAGTTTTCCAGAATTGAGACAACAATAAAGGATTTCGGATTGTAAAGATATGATAATCAATGTGTTAGATTCGATTTTATTTCTAATACTTTTGAAAGTTGGCAACTTAATAAAATAAAAATTGGGTTGATGGAAATACGGATTTCACAGATTTTCACGAGATTGGTGCGGATTTTAAATGCTAAATATCTGTATCAATCTCGTGAAAATTCGTGAAAATCGTACTTCCATCAACCCAACTGCTTATTTGTCATATACTAACATTATTTTATGGCGTTTTCATCAAAGATGTGTTCTTGAAATCTATATCACCTTGAAATTCAAATACTTATGCAACGCTTTGGGAATATGAATCCCATCTTCCGCTTGATGATTTTCCAATAAACACGCCACAATGCGCGGCAATGCCAATGCAGAACCATTCAACGTGTGCAACAAATGAATCTTCCCTTTTGCATCACGGAAACGCGCTTTCATCCGATTTGTTTGATAAGTCTCAAAATTGGACACAGAACTGACTTCTAACCAACGTTTTTGCGCTGCTGACCATGCTTCAAAATCATACGTCATCGCGGATGCAGTACCCATGTCACCACCACAAAGTTTCAAAATCCGATATGGCAATTCTAATTTTTTCATCAATCCAGAAACATGATCCAACATTTGCATCAAAGTCTCATACGATTTATCGGGATGTGTAAATTGCACGATTTCAACCTTATCGAATTGATGTACCCGATTCAAACCGCGTACATGCGCCCCATACGAACCTGCTTCCCGCCGAAAACAAGGCGTATAACCTGTCATTTTAATCGGCAAATCCGCCTCATTGACAATCGAATCGCGCAAAATATTCGTAATTGGGACTTCTGCCGTCGGAATCAAATACAATTCATCCTTTGTTGCATAATACATCATTCCTTCCTTGTCGGGTATCTGCCCTGTGCCGCGCCCACTTGCTTCGTTCACGAGCAACGGCGGTTGAATTTCTTCGTAACCCGCTTTGTCAGCCTCTTCCAAAAAAAAGTTGATTAATGCACGCTGCAATTGCGCCCCTTTGCCGCGATACACAGGAAAACCCGCACCTGTCAACTTTACGCCGAGTGCCAAATCAAACAAATTGTATTTTTCAGCCAATTCCCAATGCGGTTGTGCGTCCGCGTAGAGTTCGGGAAACGGCTTTTTCCATGCTTTATAAACCTCATTATCGGCTGCACCTTTGCCGAAAGGCACTGTTTCATGTGGCAAATTCGCCAAATGTAACAATTTTTCTTCCTGCAAAGCCGCCGCTTCCGACATAATCACATTCGCCGCTTGCGAACGTTCTTTACAAGCCGCGACTTGACCTTTAATCGCATCCGCTTCAGCGCGTTTGCCCGATTTCATTAAAATGCCGATTTCACGCGAGAGGCGATTGGCTTCTGCGGCGGCTTCATCATTATTTTGTTGTGCCGATTTGCGACGCTCATCCAATTCCAACATTTCGTTTAAAATAGATTGCGCTTGCTCGGCAGAAAAATTCCGTTTTTGCAGCCCTGTGAGAACGCGTTCGGGCTGCTCCCTGAAAAAACTAAGTTGGAGCATAAGGCATTTAGGATTGATTTAACAAATCGCATCTTGCGGGAACGATTCCGAATTTCATTCGGCTTGCAAAAGTGCGGTTAATTATTGAAATATTCAAAAAAGTGAAGCATCTTTTTTTAGATTCTAATCCGAATCGGTTACATTTGCCATTTTAAATGATTTAAAATGAAATCTGTAAGTAGTTGGTTCGTGAAATAGTTAGTTTGTTTGTTAGTTAAATTATTGATTATCAATGGTTTAACTAACAAACTAACTAACTATTTCACAGACTCACTAATTATTCATAGAAACTTTCGATTTTTTTAAATAAACTTTCATTTTTTTTTGAAAGTTCGGAAAATAAGAATACATTGCATTATATTTCGTATTTTGAAGGTTAAATTTTTTTAATTTATTTAAAATCAATCAATTACATATCATGGACGATTTAAATAATGTACCACTTGACCAAAATGAAATCCTCAGAACGGTCATTTCAAAAAGAGGTTGGCTTTGGTTCACCGTCATTTTGACCATTTTAGGCGGTACGGCAGCCGCGATTTCCTTATTAAACGCGGGCAGTTACGGCGTAACGCTTTTTTGTGCGATACCATTTACAGTTGGTTTTGTGATTGGCTTTTTGTACGCGCCTACAAGAAAAGCAATTGCTTGGAAAACAATGTTTTACGCATTAGGAATTATTTGTTTATTAGGATTATTAATCATGGCATTAGGTAGTGAAGGCGGGATTTGTTTTTTGATGGCAGCAGGTTTATTATTTCTACCTGCACTTTTGGGCGTTTCTTTTGGACATTTTTTAGGGAATTCGCATCTAAAGACCGAAAAAATATACATTTTGTTTGTTTTCATAATGGTCAATCCGAGTGCGTTGACGTATGATATATTGGATCATTCGCAAGTGGCAGCTACAAGTGCTACCGAAGTCATCATCAACGCATCTGATTCAACGATTTGGCATAAATTAACACAAAAAGTTGAATTCAATAAAAGTAATAATTTCTTTTTGAAATCGGGTATCAGCTATCCGTTAGATATGGAATTGCAAAAGGTTGATAATCAATGTTTTTTGAAATGTAATACGACCAATGGTTTTGCTAATTTGCGCGTTGATGCGCTGATTCAAAACAAAAAGATGGTTTTTAAACCGATGCAAGAGGTGCCGCCGATGCGCGAAACGGCATTGTGGGGCGAAATTGACGCGCCTCATTTACATGGTTACTTTAAAAATGAATACGGATTGTTTGAAATTGTGCCTTTGGAAGCGGGCAAATGTCGCTTGATTGCGCAGACGCATTACACATATCGCATTACGCCTGTTTGGTATTGGTCGTGGTGGAGCGATTATTTGGTGAATCAAATGCATAAAAATGTTTTAAATAAAATTAAAGAAGCGGCTGAGGTTTCTACGGAATGACAAATATGAATTTATATGACCCAAATTTTGTTCGTCAATATTTCAATCACTTATCCAAAGATTACGATTCTGCTGAAAAAATCTCATTCCATTTATTGCAATATTGGCGCAACCAAATCTTACAACAAGCGCATTTCAATATCGGCGCAACCGTTTATGATATAGGTTGCGGCGGCGGGAATAATTTTGCCGCGCTCACGCACCAAATTGGGTGCAAAGGCAAAATCATTGGCATTGATTATTCAAACAAAATGATTGAAAAAGCACAAGATTATATACTTCAAAATGGGTGGCAACATATCGAATTAATGGAATGTGATTTTATTGAAAGTTCCTTGTTAGAAAGCAGTGCAGATGTTATTTTTGGCACTTTTTGTTTAAAAACGTTGCCAACTGAGCAATTTGACGCATTGGCAAATCAAGCATGTAAAGTGTTGAAACCGCATGGACAATGCGTTTTAGGCGAGTTTTCATTGCCAAAATCGCCTTTTTGTGCTTTTTTGACACAACAATATTTAAAACATTTAGTGCCCTTTTTCGGACGCTGTATGGGCGCGTCGCCTGATGCACATCGCTTACTAAGCGATTATGTACAACAATTTGATGGTTGTATTGCGGTCGAAAAAGCGTTTAAGTTGCGCGGATTTAAAACAAAAAGATTTATTTTAAATCATGGTTGGATTACTGGAATTGTTGCTGAAAAGGTTTGAAATTCCGTTATGGAAAACGCCCGTTTCCGAAACCATTGTTTCTGAAAACGGGCGTTTTAAGGTTGAGAAGCCCCCCGCCGAAAATTCGGAGAAGGGCCATCCCAAAAACCAATTCTTTACGATTTCGGATTTTGGATGGCGGATTTTAGGGGTTCCACCATGCTTGTATCTCGAATCGCTTCGTATCTTTTTAGTGCTTTTTTGGGTTTAAATTTATTTATATTAAATCGTTGATTATCAACCGTTTGGAAGGTTTTAAACCTTCCAAACGGTGTTGTATTATTTATTGTTTAAGTTTGCGGGCTTCCGCTTTTTCTCTTTTTTTCTTGGTTGCGGCAGATTCGGGCGCGTTAAATTCAAATCCAAGCGTGATTTCATGCGTCGTCGCGTAATTGGAACGACTGCTGAACTCTGTCAAGGAATTGTTATAGGAGTAATACAATTGAAACGTTGGTTGACGTGTCCCTACCATCAAACTCAACATGCCAGACGGTCCTGGACGATATGTCCCCGCAAGGATTAATTTATCTTCCAAAAAACCTGCTTTGCAATTGAAATCTACTTCAAATGGCGCATCCAAAACGCGGCGTGATTGCAAAGATGGCTCTATGCTAATCCCATTCGTTTTAAACTTGTAACCTGTGTAAATCAAAATTTGTCTAAACGTGGTGCTGCGTCGGTCCGAATCGCGCCCAAAAGTACCCAATCGCGCCCGAATTAAATTAGGCGTTGAAATCCCTACAAAGAATTTTTCATCTAATACAAAATTTGCCCCAAAGGTTGCGTCAAAAAACGAAAATCCTCGAACGGCATCTTCTGCAAGCACGTCGCCTAAATCATAAAAACTGTTTTTATTGCCATCCATCACGGCTGGATCTAATTTGATGCGGTGGAATTCGGTCGAAAAACCGATGCCCGCTTTCCACCGTTTTTGATTGAAATGGTACGCATACGAAATTTGTCCGCGTTGACGCTCCAAGGCGGCGATTTTTTCTGAAAAACCATACGCGCCAATGCCAATATTTTCATTAATCTGTCCATTGTAACTTAACGCATAAGTCGTCGGTGCGCCTTCTACGCCCGACCATTGTTGGCGATAGTGCGCAAATAAATAGTGTTTGTTATCCATGCCCGAAAAAGCGGGATTGATTAACACGGGATTCAAAATGTAATGATTGAATACGCCTTCATCTTGGGCGTGAACCGTCGTTACTTGGGTGCTGAGGGCAGCTAATATGGTTAAGATTCGTACTGCTTTTTTCATTTTATTTAAATTTAAATGTTTGTTAAAACACATAGGGACAAATGTCACATCGGTTTGTAAACACATAGGACATAGGCGACATAGAAGATTGAAAATGAATAGACTCTGCCTCCTATGTTCCTATGTGTTTGCAATTAATTGTCGCGCAAAACGGTTATGGTACCACGTCTGACTTCTACGCGTCCGCCGCCTTTACCTGCGCGAATGATGTAGAAATATCCACCTTCGGGTATCAATTTGCCATTTCTATCTTTGCCATCCCACTCGTCGTTGTAGTCGTCCGTTTCAAAAACCAATTGTCCCCAACGATTGAATATTTGTAAACCAACAGATTTGAAATCGCACCGACGCACGCGAAAATAATCATTTTTACCATCTTTATCTACATTCACCGACATAATCGGCGATGCTTCTAAACAATAGGTCGTCGTATCGCTTTTCAAAACAATATCGGATTTCGTTACCGAACAACCATTTCTATCCGTCACTAAAACACTGTATTTACCTGCGGTCAATTTATCTACATCCGATAAACGGGTCGCTGCTTTATCCGACCACAAGTAATCATACGTGCCAACGCCGCCTATTGCAACTGCACGAGCTGTACCATCTGCAAGACCTGCGCCTGTGGGTTGCGTGATTAAAACATTGACATTCAATTCATTCGGTTGTGTCAAGTTCGGGGTGACACCGTAGAATTTACGTCCTGTTGCATCCGTTACCGTGACTTTATTCGCGCCAACACATAATTGTTCTGCGGTCACTTTGGTTTCGCCCGTTTCCCACTCGTAACGGAAGGGAGCCGTACCGCCTGGCACTTCTAAAATCGTCGCAACACCGTCACAACTGCGGAAACAACGCAAATTGTAGCCATTGTAATTGGAAAGCAATCGAATTTGTACTTGGCTGCCTGTTGTATTCGTATCTTTCGCTATGGTGAACGATTTCACAACCGTACATAAAGAATCCGAAACCGTCACCGTATAAGTACCTGGTCTGAAACCTGTTGCCCCTTTGCCGTCCGCCGTCGCGGCACCTGCGCTCCATGTATAGGTGTAAACGCCTTGTCTTGGCAAACCACCTGTGACGGTTGCGGCAGCAGAACCATCCGTCAACCCACTCGATGGCAAGGTTGAAACGCCTACGACCATATTCGATAACGTCGTGACATTGAAGATTTGAACCAAAAATGCCTGCGTCGGACGACGAGAATCACTCAAATTCAAGGTGTAAACGCCTGCACTTACGCCCGTTAAAGAAGGCGAAGTACTGATTGGATTGCCTTGCAAATCTTTCCACAAGTATTGGTAAGGTGAAACACCGCCTGCTACTTCGATATTCACGGCACCTGTTCGGTCGCCTTGACAATTGACAGGCGTGATATTCACCCGTCGAATCGCCATTGTATCTGGGTTTGAACAAGATACATATATGTTTTGTGAATAACCTAAACAACCTTTGGAATCCGTCACCGTAACACTGTAACTTTTGCAACCTTCCAAATTGAATAAATCTCTGGAACGCTCGCCGCTATTCCACTGATATGCATACGCGGGAGTACCGCCATTCACGGTCAACGTAATCGAACCATTCCGACTGCCATTATCTGGTTGAACGGAATACAAAATGCGTACAGAATCGGGTTGTGTAATTTCTTGTACTTTTTGAATGCTTTGACCATTGGCATCCATAATCGTAATGCGATACGTGCCTGCTGCCAAATTGCTCATCTCGTAAGAACCATTCCGTGAAGGTGGGTTGATACTATCTCTGCCATTGTTCCATGCGATGCGATAAATCGGGTCTCCACCTTCGATGGTAAACGCAATTTTACCGTTCCGACCGCCGTAACAATCTACATTGGTCGTATTCCGAATCGTTGCCGTCAATGCACATGGATTGTAAGGCACTCGAAGCGTGGGTAAAATCGCTTGACAACCATATTCGCCCGTTACCGTCACGCTGTACGTGCCTGCCCGTACTCCAAAACGGTCTTGAATGTTATCCGCAACATCACTCCAACGGTAATTATAACTGATGTTTGAAGGATTCACTGATAAATCAATGCTGCCATCTCTGCCCAAACACGTTTCGGGCGCAATGACGCTATCTACGCGAATTGTTTGCGTTGCGGTTCTAATCGTAACGATTTGGGATAAACCAACCGTTTGTTGACTATCGGTCACTTTCAATTGGTATTGACCCGCCCCTAAATTTGCAATATTGGCATTGTTCGTTCCAACGACTCGGTTATTCACCACATCGCGCCATTCATACGTAAATGGAGCCGTTCCACGTTGTACGTTTACCTCAATCACACCCAACGTTTGTCCTGGACAACCACCATGTAAGGTGCGTAAAACATTGATTATCAAGGAGTCTGTATTGCCTCCGATGATAAAACTGTTACTTGCGGTACAACGATTGGCATCTGTCACCGTCACGCTGTAAGTGCCTGGTGCAAGACTTATTAAATTTTGAGTCGTAGAACCATTGCTCCATACGTAACTATATGGTGTGGTACCGCCTGTCGGTGTCGTGGTAATGGAACCATTTCTACTACCATTTGCATCCGTTGAAACACCTGTGATGTTCACATTTGCGGCAGGTTGCGTAATATTAAAGGTTTGGGTTCTCACACAACCGTTTGCATCTTGAACCCGCAAATTGTACGAGCCTGGTGCTAAACGGTCTATCGTCAAATTCGATGAAGTAAAACCATTCGGGCCCGTCCATGTGTACTGATAAGGCAACACCCCGCCAAATACATTGATGGAAATCGAACCATTCGACGCTCCAAAACAAGTAATATTCGTTTGATTCGGCGTGCCAAAAGTGACTGCTTCCGCAGGTTCTGTTACCGTTGTGGACGGCGGAGAGAACGTACAACCATTGAAATCCGTAATCGTTACCGAATACGTGCCTGCATTGGCATTTTGAACATTGATATTGCGGTCGCCGCCTGACCAAAGGTATGAATAAGGTGCCGTGCCTCCAAAAACTTCTAAATAAACACCGCCTGAATGGTCGCCACGACATAACACATTATTATGCGTCGTCCGCGCCGTTAAACTGGATGCAGGTTGTGAAATATTCAACGCCATAGACGTATAAGTACAACCGCGTGAATCCGTCACCACTACGGTATAACTGCCTGGACGTAAACCCGTTAAATCTTTAGTCGTTGAACGGAAATTATTGGGACCCGTCCATGCGTACATGTAAGGGGCAATGCCGCCCGTCGGATTGATGATAATGATACCATCTGCACCACCATTACAACGCACATTGATTAAACTTGGATTATCAACGGTAATGCCTGAGTTTCCTGTAATCACATTCGCAGAAGTCGTTACGGTACAACCAACGTTATCGGTTATCGTTGCGAAATACGCGCCTGTGCCTACACCTGTTAAATTTTGAGTCGTTGCCGTGAAATTGTTCGCGCCCGACCATTGATAACGATATGGTTGCGCCCCGCCCGAAACGGTTAAACTAATAGTACCATTCGTTTGACCACAATCTGCTGTCGTTGTTGCAGGTGTGCCAACCGTCAAGGTAGAAGCGTTGTCTAAAACAATCACGGAGTTTAAAGTGGCGGTACAATTCGTTGCGTCTGTTACCAAAAGGTTATAAGTGCCTCCTGCTAAGTTATTGATATTCAAGGTGTTAGCCGTAAAGTTGTTTGCGCCCGTCCATGCGTAAGTCAATGGCGGCGTACCACCACTCACCGTTACATTAATGGAGCCATTCCGCAAACCACATTGTGCAAACACCACATTGGGTGCGCCAATGACTAACGTTGAATTCACGGCATTGACCGTCGCGCTTACAATGCGCTCACAAACGGCATCTTGAACCGTCACCGTATAAGTACCTGCTGCTAAACCTGTTAAATTTTGGGTCGTTGCGTTGTTCGACCAGATGAAGGTGTAGGGGCCGCCTGTGCTGCCTGTAATCGTTCCAATCGTAATCGTTCCATTCGATTGACCACAAGTGGCAGCCGTTGTTGTCGGTGTTGGAACGGTCAATGCTGTACTGGTATTCACGGTTGCTGAGATAGATGCCGTACAACCTGAACCGTCGGTTACGGTCAATTGATACGCGCCAACAATCATGCCCGTCAACTGGGCATCCGTGCTTGTAAAACCATTCGGACCCGTCCAACTATATCGAATCGTGCCTGTCGCGCCTGTCACCGAAGTCGAAACCGTACCATTTGCCAATCCGCAACGCGTATGAACAATCGTCGGCGTGATATTTAAAATTGCATTTTGGGTATTAACCGTAACATTTTGCGTCGTAGAACAACTATTTGCGTCTCTTGCTGTCAAAATGTAATTGCCTGCTGCTAAATTTGTTATATTTAATTGCGTCGAAGTAAAATTGTTCGCGCCCGTCCAAGCATACGTCAGAGGTGCGACACCACCCGTCACCGCAACATTGATTGCTCCATTCGATTGCCCACAAGAAGCAGCCGTAACAGTTGGAACCCCGATAACCAAAGTAGAAACAGCGTCCGAAACGGTTATCGGATTACTATTGTTAATGGTACAATTGCTCGCATCCGTCACGGTCACAGCGTAATTGCCCGCCCGTAAACCAGTTAAACTTGCGGTCGTCGCTGTAAAACCATTCGGACCCGTCCATGCATAACGGTAAGGAATCGTTCCGCCTGTCGGTGTAACCGATGCCGTACCATTGGCTTGACCGCAATTGGTAGCCGTCGTCGAAGGTGCGCCAAGTGCTAAAACCGCAGGTTGTGTTATCACAATGGGTTGAGACGTTTTGGCACATTGCCGACTGTCCGTTACCGTCACCGTGTAACTGCCTGCTGCTAAACTTACTAAGTTTTGCGTCGTCGAAGAAAAACCATTCGAACCCGCCCAACGCATGGTAAAGGGCGGCGTTCCCCCAGTTACGGTTAACCGAATTTCACCATTATTCGCGCCATTGCAAGTGACATTGGTTGCGGCAGCAACCTCTACGCTCAATAAAGCAGGTTCTGTTACCAACGGCGTTGCGGGTGTTAACCGACACTGATTGGCATCCGTGATGGTCACTGAATAGGGACCCGTTGCCAGATTGCTAATATCTCGGGTGGTCGCATTGTTGCTCCACAAATAAGTATAAGGACTCGTACCACCCGTTACGGTAGTCGAGATAGAACCTGTTGCCATGCCACCACAATTAATATTCGTAACTGCTTGTGTAGCAGCTAATTGTGTTGGTTCTGCGATATCGAAGGTATCATTTTTCGTTACATTACCACTTGTTGTAGCCACGATGTAGCGACCTGCTCTCAAACCTGTAATATCTTTGTTGATACTCGTAAAATTATTCGCGCCTGTCCAAGCATAACTAAAAGTGCCTGTTCCGCCGCCAACCGTTAAAGCAATGGCACCGTCTGCCCCGCCGTTACATTTCACAGGTGTAAGCGCGCCCGTCACTGAAATCGGCAACACACTCACCAAAGGCATCACAATATAACCAGCCGCTATTGTCAGTGCAATATTACTGCCTAATTCGTCAAAAGCCAATGATTTCACAGGGTCATTCACATAGCGGATAAGCGCGGAATCACCTGCCACTAACGCATTTGCGTTGACACAAACTTCAAACATCGTTGCTGCATTCGGCAAAGTCGTACTGCCACCCCGATTATGCGACCACAAATACCGAATTGTACCTGTGCTCGTCGGCGAACTCAAAATATCAGCAGCATTTAAACCATCCGTTGTTAATTGTGCATGCACGTTTTGAACACGTACAAAAGTTACTTTCGTAGAATCGAACCGAATCGAACCTTGCATCCCACCCAAAGCAGTAAAATTATCTGCCTTAATCGGTACACAAATCTCTGCGCCAACGGCATTGACAATGCTGCGTTGCGGATAAAATTTTAAATCCGTCGCATTGCCACTGGCACCTTGAATCGTAATCGCTGCATTTTGGTTTGTCAACGATACTAATACATTGCCTGCATTCGTCGCTTTGAACACTTCAATCGTCGTACCATTCGCGCTCACAAAAGACACATTCGACGACGTGCCACTTGCGCCAATCGCTCTGAAACAAAGTCGGAATAAAACCGCATTATCAGGCAAAGTGCTGGATGATTGAGCACTATTCCATGCAAAATATAAATTGCCCGTTGCCGTTTGAGATGTTCCAAAATAGCTGTTATCCAATGGCAACGCCCTATTTAATGCGGTCAACGAATCGAAACGCAAGGCTGCTGCATTCCATTGCATTGCCCATTGTGCTGTAACGACATTGACAAAATTGCGCGTCGTCACATCTACATAAACAACATCACCACTATTCACGGTGGCACTGGGCGCAGGCGTAGCGACAACCGTTAAAGCCGTTGTTGTATTATTGGGTGAAGTGCCATAATCAATAATCGTTGGCAAAACGGTTCTGGAAGGATATTTAATAATTTCAATCGGTACCAGAGCCGTATTGGAAGTCATAATCCGCGTCCAATAGGTGCCCGTTGCTAATGCTTTTAACCGAAGGCGATAAATAGCCGTCCCATTCGCAATAGACCGAAACAAGCCATTATTCGTATTCCAAATCACCCCACATTGACCCGAAGGCACCGCATTGGAGGAAAAATTGGCAGCGTCAGGCACATTAATATTCGTCAAACCTGCATATTGCAAGAGCGTCGGATCCCATTCCATCGTGTATTGGAAAGTGACAATACTATCAAAACCATTAACCACTACGTCAAGATTGAGCGTATCGCCGACATTGACGGTTTGCGGCGCGGCTTGGGTTAATGTAAATGAAAGCCGATTTTGCGCTGCAACGGGGTTGAAGGAAGCACCCGCTAAACTGAAAAACAGCAGGAGACTATACGTAAAAAAACTTTTAACCATCGTTGTTGGGTTTTGGGAACACATCATAAAAAAATTGTTTGTTATAGTTGTTTTTTTGAGATGAATATGTTTTGGAAACCTTGAAGGTTTCCGAAATATAACCTGCTCAAATGGGCAAAACGCGCCCAAGAGCATTGCCAAATCACTTTCGCAATACCTATATTCAAAAATCTTTTTTCAATTGATTATCAATGAGTTATCAAGAGCGCACGTTGTTGAATTTGTCCATTCGCATTTAAAACCAAGCGATACATGCCTGTTGATAGCTGCGCAGTAGAGATAGGAATTCGGTGCGTTCCTGCGTCAAATGTTGCTCGAAAAGTAGGAACGGTTTGTCCATTAAGGTCCACTAAATAGCAAGTAATTTCTTCTGATTGATTTAAATAAAACTTTATATGGAAAAAATCCATTGCTGGATTAGGTTCATTAGGATACAAAAACAACCTTTCGGGACCAACATCTGCCTCCTTCACCCCTGTTGTCAATACATGGATCGCGCCATTTCGTTTTTGTATCGGGATAGAAGTGGCATTCACCCCAGTTGTAGCGATGGCTCGGATTGGCGTGTCCACCATTGAAATTAAACTCGATGTGCCGCCCAAACCGATAACGCGCAACTTCAAATAAAATAAAATTACGGTATCTACAATTCGAATATTTTGTGTTTGTGGATGCGCCCATAAAAAACGAATCGTTCCATTCGTTGTATCCGTGCGTCCAAAATTGCCATCCAAAGATTGTCCTATCAAACCAAGCGACGTAATATCTACATGTTTCAAAACCGACGCATTCCATTTTAACGTAAACTGTAATCCATTGATACTGTCGCTACTAACTAAACGAATGGGAATGTTTAAGACATCGCCTGTCCGAGCAACGAGCGTCGGCGCGAGGACAACCACTTGTCCAATAGCCGCAATTGGCAAAACCAAATTGCCCAAAACGGGCATCAACAGGCGAATCAAAAACTTCATGAGTTTGTTAATAAATTTCGGATTTTGGATTTCAGATTTCGGATGGAACTTCCTTGAAAAAGTTCAGAATACTTACCAATTGAAGTTGCGTTTCGGCGATTACAATTGCCTTGAATGCAACAGATGCTGAAAATGGTTTGTCGAAGCCTGCCTTTGAGTGGTTGATTTCAACAAGATAGGATGCAAGTCTTTAGATTTTGAAAAAATGGAAAATGTGACCCATTCGGAAATCCATTTTCCGAAAGCTACATTTACAAAAGAGTTCAAATAAAATTTAACAATTAACATACGGTTCATGAGATACAAATCGGTTTTGGTCAAACAAAATATTTTTCAGTAGGATTATGATGCAAAGGTAGGATGTATTTTGGTTCCGCGCTTACTCCAATTTTGGTATTTTTTATATTTTTTATTTTATTTTGTTGCTAAAAAAGTTTGAAAATTTGAAAAGTATTGACTTTGTAATCAATGGTAAAAAAAACATATCCGTTGAATTACCGTTTGTAAAGGCTTTAAAATCAAAACATCTATCAAGTAAAGTTTTTCTATACGACTATAGATTTTTATTTTCATTATGATAATTATTAAAATATTTAAATTTATAAAATAATTAAAATCAATATTTTATAAAAAAAATGATATGTTTCATCCTTGACAAATTCGCAAATTTGACAGAACTTTGTGCCAACAAATGAATCAAGGAAGGAAAATGATTTGCTTGATTCGAGGCTGTTTGTATATTTTTATCGGAACTGAAAATAAGTTGCCTCTTTGTTAAGCGATTTAAAGCATAATTTTTTTTGTTTTTGGGATAACTTAGAATCAAACCCATTTAAAGCATAATTTTTTTGTTTTTGGAATGAAACTTTGATGAAAACTAATTTAAAGCATATTTTTTTCCGCCTTTTTAACGATACCAATACCGTTTGGAAGGTTTCCAACCTTCCAAACGGTTGATTATCAAACGAACCAACTATCATAAAACAAACATTCTTTGGTTAAAATGAACAAACTGTACCTCGGGTTCTTTAAGGCAATTTTAATTACGTTGCCTATTTGGGTGACAACAGCCCATGCGCAAACACCTACCGTTTCTTACGCGACTTGGAAAGACCATGCAAAAGCGGCTTATACCATTGTACATGACGATTTCGGCGATGAATCTACAGTTGGTATTACAAAATACGCTGATACGATGGCAACCAATCGCAATATTAAATTTTGTTTTGGAGCGATTACATCGGCTTGTGATGCGACGGATTGGGCAGATGCGAAGCGCATGATTAGTCATGGGCATGAAGTGATTAACCACTCGCATTCACATCGTTGTTCGCATCAACCTGGTTGGTGTGCATCCGATAATCTTTATTCGGTTGCGAATTTTCCTGTCGAAATAGACGGTAGTACCACACTGATTGAGCAAAATACGGGAAATCGCCCTCGTTTTTGGATTCATCCGTATGATTTATCCACGCAACAAGTGTTGGATAGATTAAAAAGTTTAGGCTACTTAGGGGCGCGTTCAGGGGCGCAAGCGGCTTTGAATGGTGTGCATTTTAATGATTTTTTTCATTTGAACTATTTTGTGCACGACCCTAATTCTAATTTGAACCTATTAAATCAGGCGGTGCAAACGACGGTAGCAGCAGGCAGTTATTTGATGCGCGAATTACATGGTGTTGGAGATGGGTCGTGGGCACCTGTATCCGTGGCGGATTATCGGGCGCATTTGAATTATGTGAAAGACCAGATGAATGCGGGCAATATCTGGTCTGCTACGGCAAGCGAAGTGATTACGTATAAGATTCAAAAAGATGCCTATACACCTTCGGTTGTTTATAATCATGGTGCCAAAACGTTGACCGTCCTTTTTTCGGGCAGTGCGCCGATTCAAACCCATTTGTTTAAAACGCCTGTGACGATTCAGATACAATTAAATGGTTTGACGGTGGGCAATAATTTAACGGTCAAACAAGGTTCAGAAACGTTGTCCGCGAAAATTTCGGGTAATCAAATTATTATAAATGCGTATCCGTATAAAGGGGCTCTTGTGATAAGTACACCTGATGTGGTGTCTTGTGAACCGAATTGCCCGCCGCCGCCCCCTGTTTGTAACGCGGATGGCAAATTTAAAGTGGATGTTTGGACAGATTTAACCACTCCGACGCGTTCGATGTTGGACTTAACAAACAATGCACGTTATCCAAATGCCCCAACTACAAGCACGATTGTCGGTTCTAATCACTTTTCGAGAAGTGATATTGGCGCGGATAAATATGGGGAACGATTGACCGCCTATTTGAAACCTTCGGTTACAGGAGATTACATTTTTGCAGTCTCGGGCGATGATGATGTGGAATTATACTTGTCCACGACTCATCAGGCGGCGCAGAAAACTAAAATTGCAGGTTTCAAAGGCTCAACCACTTCGCAGCAATGGACTAAATATAGTGGACAAAAATCACAAGTCATTGCGCTGAAAGCAAATCAAACTTATTATGTCGAATTATTGCATATAGCTGTTAGCGGTACCAATCATTGTACATTAGCTTGGCAAAAGGTTGGCGAAGTTACGTTTACACCGATTCCGAAATCGAATTTTTCATCTGAGCCTTGTGCATCAGCCACTCAACCATTCGTTGTTTTGAACGGCACTCGTACAGGACAAACTGCTTTATTGGATTGGTCAACGAGCCAAGTGGATGCAACTACGCCTTATACGGTGGAGCGTTTGGAATCGAATGGTCGCTTTTCGGAGATTGGAACGGCAAAAACGATTCAATTCGCGGATGAAACACCGATAAATGGTATCAATATTTATCGCGTGCGCTACACCGATGCGTATGGGCAAACCCGTCATTCGGAGCCTGTGAAACTGAATTTTACCGAAAATCCGAATGTTTATTTGGCTCCAAACCCTGCAACTCATGCGGTTTCGGTGGATTTGCGGGAGTGGAATCAAGCGGCAGTTACCATGTATGTCTATGATGTGCGCGGCGCGGAAGTGCAACGCATCCCGACAGTAGCGAGTGATGCACCTTATCAGTTAGATTTGAATGGGATTCAGACAGGTCAATATCTGATTCGGGTGCAAAGTGCGGATGGGCGTGCTGTTGCGAAACGATTCATCATTAAATTTTAATTAAACTAAAGCTTATAAAAAAATGAACAACTTGTACAAATTACCATTTCGGGCGATTTTGACGACCTTGCCACTTTGGGCAACGACGGTTCAAGCACAAACGCCTACCGTATCTTACGCCACTTGGAAAGATAATGCAAAAGCGGCTTATACACTGGTTCACGACGATTTTGGGGCAGCGCAAACCCCTGGAATTGTCAATTATGCTGATACGATTGCCTATAATCGCGGCGTAAAATTTTGTTTTGGAGCGATAACAGGGGATTGTGATGCCAATGACTGGGCAGATGCGCGGCGCATGATGTCGCACGGGCATGAAGTCATTAATCATTCACATACGCATCGTTGCGCTTATCAGCCAGGTTGGTGCGATTTGGTGTATGCACCTTCGGATTTCCCCGTTGAATTGGATGGCAGCACAACCTTAATTGAACAAGGCGCGGGTGTACGCCCTCGTTTTTGGATTCATCCGTATGATTTATCCACGACGGCAGTATTGGATCGGTTGAAAACCTTAGGTTATTTGGGCGCACGTTCTGGCACACAAGGCACGTTGAACCAAGTGGATTTCAAAGATTATTTCAATTTGAACTTTTTTGTACATGACCCGACTTCCAATTTAACCTTATTGAATGAGGCGGTTCAAACGGCTGTATCCGCAGGCGGTTACGCGATGCGGGAAGTGCATGGCGTTGGCGATGCGTCTTGGGCATCGGTATCCGTAGCCGATTATCGGGCGCATCTTGATTTCGTAAAAGGACACATTGCGGCAGGTAATCTTTGGTCTGCAACGGCAAGTGAAGCGATTACATATAAGATTCAAAAAGATACGTACACGCCGTCCGTCGTTTACAATGCGACTGCAAAGACTTTAACCATTCATTTTGCAGGAACTTCAACGATTCATTCCAATTTGTTTAAAACCCCATTGACCATCAATTTGAGTTTGAATGGCTTGGTTTTAAATGGTAATTTGACGGTGAAACAAGGTACTGAAACCTTAAATGCAAAGGTCAACGCAACACAAATTGTTGTCAATGCGTATCCACATAAAGGCAGTATCATCATATCCGCGCCAAATGTGGTTGGGTGCGAGCCGAATTGTCCGCCGCCGCCGCCCGTCACTTGTACGCCTGATGGCAAATTGAAAGCAGCTATTTGGACAGGTTTGACATTGAATAATTGGACAATGAGCGATTTGACGACCGATGCACGGTTTCCAAACACGCCTACACGCACTGAATTACTCATTTTTTCAGCGTTTTCCAAAGGCGATGCGGGTGATATGTATGGCGAAAAAGTATATGGTTATATCGTGCCGAATAAAGATGGTGCTTATATTTTTGGCGTATCGGGCGATGATGACGTGGAATTATACCTTTCTACCGACGAAAAACTTGCAAATAAACGCAAAATTGCAGGGTTTTCAGGTTTCACGCTGCCCGCACAGTTGACAAAGTACTCTGGACAAAAATCTGCCCCGATTGCATTGAAAGCCAATCAATTTTATTATGTCGAATTGTTACATTTAGGCACAGTTGGCACGAATCGGTATGACGTATCTTGGCAAATACCGGGTGCAACAACGTTTAGTTCGATTACCAAAGCCAATTTAGCTTCGCAAACGTGTGCACCGACCACGCAACCGCGTTTGACGCTAAACGGCGCACGAGCAGGACAAACGACTCTATTGAATTGGGCGACGAGCCAAGTGGATGCAAATACGCCTTATACAGTGGAGCGTTTGGAAGGCAACGGTCGTTATGTGGCGATTGGCACGGCGAAAGGCAATGGTTTTTCAGATGAAACGCCTATCAATGGCATTAATATTTATCGGATTCGCTACACGGATTCGTATGGTCAAACGCGGCATTCCGAGCCTGTGAAAATTAATTTTATAGAAAATCCGAATATTTATTTGTTTCCAAACCCTACATATAAAGAAATATTTGTAGATTTGCGGGAGTGGAATCAAGCGGCGGTCACCTTGTATCTTTACGATGTGCTTGGCGCGGAAATAGAGCGTGTACAAACAACAGCGAGTGAAGTGCCGTATCGTTTGGATTTAAACAAAGTTGTCCAAGCGGGTCAATATATGCTTCGAGTGCAAGGCGCGGATGGTCGTGCCGTCTCGAAACGGTTGTTAATTACAAAGTAAAGGTTTATTTATTTTTGCTGTACAAAGTTAAGCGTGGCGCGAGATGCCATTGCTTAACTTTGTGCTTTTCATACCTATTCCAAATTGAATTGCGAAAAATCGTAGAGACAGCCCTACTCTTTTGAATTCGCTATTTTATTTGCCGAATTGCCGAATTCGCCATAAGTAACACCGTCAGGATAGGCTACTTTAATATTTTGTTTTACAAATGCATCAATCAGTGCTTTTCGGGCAGAAAAATTGGTGCTCCAGTAATGTTCTTTTGAAACCGCAAAATCAACACTCATTTGAATACAATGCGGTTGAAACTCGGCAAGTGCAAAAGAAGGTGCTTTCGGAATGGTTGAAACGGTGCTTAATGCCTCCGTTGCAACACGCATCACTTTATCCAAATCCTCATTAAAAGGAATGCGCACCGTCACCGAAAGTCCGCGCATCGGTGATAAAGACATATTTTGAATCGTGCCATTCATCACCACACTATTTGGAATGATGACAACACTTTGATCCGCAAGTTTCAAAACGGTATGAAATATCTGAATTTCCTTCACGGTTGACCAAAAACCTTGAATTTTGACTTCATCACCCACTTTGAAAGGGCGAAACATCAAAATTAAAACGCCTGAAGCGAAATTACTGAGGTTGCCTTGCAATGCCAAGCCGACTGCAAAGCCCATCGCCGCAATAATGCCAACAAAAGAAGTGGTCTGAATCCCGATAATGCCCGCGACGCTGACCACTAAAAGGACTTTTAAGCCAACGTTGAAAATAGAACTTAAAAACGTTTCAACTTCGGGACTATTTAAATCCGATTTATCAAACCATTTGATGAGCCAAGTCGTGATGCGATTCACAATCGTCCAACCGAGAAAGAGGACAATCGTAGCGAGTAAGACTTTAGGTGCATAAGCAATGCCTAATTTTAAGAGTTGGTCTATATAGACCTTGAAATGTTCCATACTTGATTTGCTAAATATTGGTTTTTTGTTTTGCCAATAAGGTGTTTGGCAAAACAATATAAGGCTGCATTAAAAGCGGATTTGCTTTTAACTATTGACACGGCGAAGGTAAACCAAACACCAAAGCGGTACAATAGTCAATTTGACTATTATGCTGGAAATCAAAGCCATTCAACCAACTTAAAGAAAAAAAAACAAAAAAAAATTGATTTTTTAGCTTTAAAATAGCAGGAATTTATATATCTTTACATCTATTTAGGGTGCGTATCACAGCCCAATTTGTAGCAATTGTATTTTCACAATTAAAAGATTGATTTTCAATCTTTGGAATTCATGCCAACCCCAATAAACAAATCATTAATTCTATAAACCAAACTTACAAATTCGCGCCTAAAATGAAAACGGCATACCAGAATCCAATAATGAACTCTGTTTATGGTGAACCAGAGCATTATTTAGATAAGCACCTTTTGCAAAATATAATTTACATTAACGCATTTTCTGACAATGAAAATTCTGTTAAAATTATTTTTGACCAAATTGATTTTAAAATAGTAAGCATTTCAAATTATGTAAAGTCCTTTTTGGGTTATAATGCCGCCGAAATGTTAGATATGAATCTGCTTTCGATGATCCACTCTTTTAAGGATGATCCGCCGTTTACACCGCTGCTTTTGCTGAACTGGTTTAAGCGTTTCAGTTCAATGGCTGCGAACCGTTTTACAGATGCCTCAATCAGTTGTTGCGGACTCCAAATCAAACATAGGCAAGGGTATTCCATGCGCGTTTTGGTTCGATACAGGGTATTGGAAAGTGATCCGAATGGGTTGCCTAAGATGGCAGTTATCACGGTCAACAATATTTCGCACTTGATGCAAGAACCTTTCTATTGGGGACGGATAGTTTTTGAAGGGCAGCAACAGCATTTTATTTCGAAAAATAGGCAGTATTTATCACAAGATATTGTCTCAGTTCGTGAAAAAGACGTTTTGTATTTCCTTGCACGAGGTTTCAGTTCTAAAGAAATAGCGGGAAAACTTTTTATTAGCTCGCATACAGTGGATCATCATCGGCGCAATATGATTGCTCGAACGGGTTTGCGGGATACAACGGCACTTTTGCAGATTATGCACATGATTGGTGTGATTTAGAGGCGCATTGATTTTTGCAAAATGGAATCCCAATTTTACGACTTTCCACAAATCGGTACTTAGTACATGACAAAAAAGGTGCAGCTCCTTTTCCCGCAGATTTTTAAACTAAAATTTGGAAAATCTGCGGAAAAAATAGGCGGAAATCTGCGGGAAAAGTATCTCCACTTTTTGTCATGTACTAAGCACCGATTCGTGAAAAGTCGTAAAATTCGTATCCCATTTCGAAGCGACAAAGGTATTTCTGTTTTCTGGGTCGCTTTTCCAACGTTAGTGGTTCACTTACACTGCAAAAAGCTGACCGCGTTCCACAACAGGTTGCGTAAGAGATTGAATGGCAGCCTGTCGCAAAGCGACTAAACTATTAATAATCGTCTCATGGCTTTCAACAATCAGTGGTAGTTCGGTACAACCCAAAATGATGGCATCGCACCCCTTTTTTTTCAAATCTTTAATGATATTTTTCATAAAATCACGGTCTTCATCCGTATGAAGGGTTTGTACGACCTTTAAAATGATTTGAGATAACCGATTTTGCGCCGCATCATCTACCAAAATGGGTACCATGCCATTTTCCAGCAGTGATTTTTGATACATGCCACTATCTATCGTCGTGCGCGTGGCTAAAATGGCTACTTTTTTCATCGTTGCAGGAATCGCAGCTTGCGTTGCATCAATGATACTTAGAATGGGAATCCCACAAACTTGCCTCAATTGGTCAATAAACAAATGTGCCGTATTGCAAGGAATCGTAATAAAATCAGCTCCTGCCGCTTCTAAGGCTTGACAGGCATTGCGCAAAAGCAAATAAAATGCTGTTTTATCGGATTCAGCCAAATGATTGTGACTTATTTTCGTACAAAGTGCGAGCGTTGCTGGCACATTGTGGATCATAAGATGTGGTTGCACCGCGTTGAGTTTCAACATAGCATTGACCAAATTCACATAAAAGGAAGCGGTCGCGTCGGGACCTAAACCGCCGACAATGCCTAAAGTTTTGGTTTTCATAAAAAAGTAATGAATGATGAATCAATGATAAATTTCACAATTTATTGATAATCAATGAATTGTGAAATTTGAAAACAGCTTTTTCGACTCCATTTCTTAAACTGCCATTTCAATTAATTGAGCAAAAAAATGCTCCATCGTCCAACCCAAAACGTTGACGGCATCTGGAATAATGCTCAATGCTGCCATTCCTGGCACCGAATTGATTTCCAGTAAAACAGGATTTCCATTTTCACTTAAAATAAAATCAACTCGTATAACTCCTTTGCATTCAAATTGTTGATATAGTTTTTTAGCAATCGTTTCAAGCGCGTTTTGCTCCGAAGCAGCGAGCAAGGCAGGAATCGTTTTAGTGACTCGATTGGGGGTGGTTTTGTCTTCATAACTCAAAAAACCACTTTTCGACCGCACCTCACAACACGGCAACGTTCGGATGCCATCCTGCGTCCGCATCACGCCTATCGCAATTTCGCGACCTGTGATGAACGATTCAATCAAAACTTGATGGTCTTCTTTGAACGCCACTTCCAATGCGTGTTGCAATTCGCCATAATTTAGAATGCGGCTCACGCCTAAACTAAATCCACCATTCACGGGTTTCACAATGGCAGGAAAACCAAGGGTTTCTAACATTGCTAAGGTTGGTACGGCATCCCCGCGTTGCATCCACAACGATTTTGGCACGGGAACGCCTAACGAACTCGCTATCAAATTCGTAAATCTTTTATTGAATAAAAGACTGGCTGTCAATGATTTATTACACGTAAATGGCATTTTCAATAATTCAAAATACGCCAATAATGCACCACTGGAACCTGGTTCTCCATGAATGAGCATTAAAGCAACATCGGGTCGAATGCGTATTCCATTTTCATCCAGAAACGTAAAATCCGTTCGATTGACTGGAAAAGTCCCTTGTTGGGTTTGGTAAACGAATGAAAAATCCGTTTCCGCCAACACAATTCGATAGGTTTTAAACTTTTTTGCCAAATGTTGTTCTGCGTTATCTGCTGATAAGAACGAAAGAAATCGTTCATCATCGTATCCGCCACATACAATTGCGACTTTTTTCATATTATAAATTATTATTTTTATAAATTAAAGGTTTTCAAGCAATTGGCTTCTTTTGCTGCATCCGTTACACAAGTTTATTCTATTTTTTTTGAAGGTGAAGCATCGGCGCACTTTGAAACGGTTGCCAATGCTTCCCCTTTCGACTTTATGAATCAGCTCAATTATTTAGGTGTCGGTATTCCTCCATAAATAATTTTACCTTCTTTAATCGTTGCCAATATTTGAATATTTTTAATATTTTCAGCCGTTTCTCCGATAGGGTTCTTGTTCAAAATCACAAAATCCGCTAATTTACCCACTTTTATACTGCCTTTTGTATCTTCTTCAAAATGTTGATAGGCGGGCCAGCAGGTCATTGCTTGCAAAGCTATATAAGGTGTAAGGCGATGTGTATCTCCAAGCAATAGATGAGTTCGAGTGGTTCGAGCCATTGCCGTCGAAATTAAAGGCATCGAAGCAGGAAATATCACAGGCGCGTCGGAATGGATGCTAAACTTCATTTTTTTATCCCGAAACCATCCTGTTGGTGATAGGTTGGTTGTACGCTCTTTTCCTAAAGCCTTCAAATGAACATCCCCCCAATTAAAGGTATGCATCGGGAAAGAGGAAACGAAAATCCCTAACATTTTAGCAGAATCTACTTGCTTGTCTGTCATAAATTGACCATGAATAATCGTGGTGCGATGATCGTCTCTTGATAACTGCACCTGATATTTTTTCATTAAATGTAGTAACTGTGCAGAAGCCGCATCTCCGTTGCAATGAGCTAATAATTGCCACTTATTTTTGAAAGCTGCATCAAGGTGACTTTGCAAGACTGAATCGGTAAAAGCACCATAGCCACTATAAGGTCCTTTTGTATCTATCGAATCCTTACCTTCTTCATTTAGGTAAGGTTTGCTAAACCAAGCCGTTTTACCTTGTGGCGAACCATCCAAAGTGAGTTTTATACCGCCCACACGGAAACGGCTATTCTGTTTATACTTTTTGGAAATTAGAGTACCCAACTTATTGGGATTCGCTTTTAAAAAACCTACATAATCGGGATAAGCGACTACATCAATCTCCAAACTATCCTTTTTAGCGCAATAGAGGAGTTTATCCAAGTTAGGCACATTCGTTTTGCCATCTTGTGCGGTCGTAAAACCTTGCTCAGCGTATTTTCGTGTACCTGCGGCAAAAAGTTTAACGCTTTCGTGGTTGTCAAAGTTAGGGTATAGTTTTTCTAAAGCGTTAAAAAAAGCGGTTTCTTCTAAAACACCATTGGGCTTCCCATACCCGTGCCCTGTTGCCACATGTCCTTCTCGGCGGATAACCCCCCCGTCGGGATCTTGTGTCATCGCAGTAATCCCTGCCAGAGCAAGCGCAGGTGTGTTCAACACACACAAATGCCCTGATTGATGTATGATCATCAGAGGTATCTCACTTGAAACCCTGTCTAACATCTGTCGAGTTGGATGCGCTCTCTCTATTAATTGTGTATCATCATAATTCATTCCAATGATGATATTATGTTTTTTCAATATTGATGAGGGGTCATTATTTGACTCCTTTATATAAGTCGCCAACTTGTCTTTGAGTGTTGTCGTGTCGTTTACAGAGCCTTCGGGTGCGGGCAGTAAGTTGGCACACGCCGCTTGAAACCCAATTTCCGAAAAATGGCTATGCCCATCCACAAAACCAGGCAACATAGTTGCACCGCGCAAATTATACTCGACCAGTTTCGTTTCTCGCAATTCTTTCGTTTTTTTCAAGCTGTCAGCTTCGGCTTTAGTACCCGCGAAAAAGATTTTCCCATTTTTCACGATGACTACCTCTACATAACTCGCGGTGTCCCCTTCCATTGTCAAAATCTTGCCGCCAAAATAAATAGCGTCTGGAGCCTTGACGGGTTTGTTTTCATTGTTGCAACTGCACAAGCAGGCGAGTAGTACACAAGTGTACAAAATTTTGTTTAAATACATAATTTGGATTGATTTAAAATAATGGTAGTGGTATTCATGTAATGGAAATCAGAGTAGTCAGGAAATTTGTTTTCCGCTAAATGCTTGATAATCAACCATTTAGCGGAAAATGAATTTCCCGATTACTCTGACTTTCATTACATCCACTACCAAATAATTGAGTTGATTTTTTCTGACGCACACTCGTCATGCACGTAGTATGTAGTGGTTTATTAAGGTAAGCGGCACAAAATTAGAAGAATGGAAGGACTTGCCTTATAGTCAATTTGACTATTTTTAAGCGTTTTGCTAAAATAGTAATCTAAAAAAGAATCCGTTTAATCCATAACGAACTGTTTTTTAGGTGCAGAACACGATATACTCAATTTAAATTCGTGCAAATTCGGGTCTTATTTTAAACCAATCTTAAAAAATCATTGCTCCACTAAAAATGGTCGGTTCATAAATCCGTTCTCGGATGATAAAGCGGGCAATCTGTTGCGTCACGGAATCCAAGGCATGAATTTTATCCGATTTGTAACTATTACACGCATTGCAACTGTACGCCAAATTCAAAAATAACGATTTTCCACCATTGACAACAGGCAAAATGTGGTCAAAATGGTAAATGGCAGAAGTATATTCGGAAGGAGACCAGCAATACTCACAATAGCCATGAGACGAAGCCAGAATTAACTTTTTTAATTTTGAGGGGAATCTATTCAGCCATTTTTTAATTTTGCTTTGTTTAAACCCAATTTTTTCATCAATTGCGGCAAGGTCAGTTTGCGTAATTGGGCTAATTCCACTAACTGTTTTAATCGCTGAACGTTTAACGCTTCTTCTTCCTCAACCAATAGAATCAATTCTTGATGTTCTGTTTCGGAAAGAGAACTGAGTTCCATTTTGCAAATCAACTTATAGCAACGCTCGGTTTTTTCGGGCGATAACACGGTTTGATTGATTCACATTGCCAATGCATTTTGCACTTCCAATTTTAGAGGGGACAAATGATGTTCGACAATGTTCCAAATAATAGGA
Source organism: Bacteroidota bacterium (assembly GCA_041192405.1). Lineage (GTDB taxonomy): Bacteria > Bacteroidota > Bacteroidia > Chitinophagales > Saprospiraceae > JAAFJT01. Next base: position 35,809 of record JBEEMZ010000012.1, read on the forward strand.
TCATCAATATTATCATACGCATGAATCAGCCGATTCCGCACCGCAATCATTTGAGGCGTGAAGGACAATGCAAATACGGACTCGTGCTTTTTGAACTGAGTCACGGCTTCGCCGATAATCGCTCTTTGGCGTTCAACGGTGCTTTTCGTTATTTTAAGACAAAGTTAAGGTGTTTTTACGAAATCCAACTGTTTTTTTTTGAATGGTTGCCAAAAGTACCTCTTTTCCATTCGACTTTTGAGCTTTGGCAGGACCGATACGCTCCCATTTCGATTCGGATGAGTGCATTTTCCACATTTCCTGTCCCAAAATCCATTCGTACAAATCCAGCTTGACCACCGCTAAAATCCACAATTTAAACGCAACTCCTTAATTGAAAGCTAGTTCAATATTATATATATGTAAAATATGATTGACAACGCTTGCATTGACGCATCCCCGCGCCGTCAAGCCGTTGCGTGGGGTTGCGGCGCGGGGTTGTCGGCAATGCGATTGTTCTCGGTAGTTTTTTTAATATATATCATATTATTGATATAACGAACTCTCAAAGGCTCATATTCATGAATATTTTTTGGGTTTGGATCATCCGAATTGTTTCCACCGTTTGATTTCTAATGGATTCAACATCGGTTTGCTTGATACTTGCGCCAATATTATTTGAAGGATTACCAGGATCAATGATTAAAATACCAGAGGCTGACTTTCCCGCAAATACAACTTGTGAATTCTTAAAATAGTGCCAATGTACAGGATAGATAATCGTCCCCGCAACCATTTCAAGTATTTTGTGGAAGCAAGCCAACAACACTTCTTTCCAATAATGGAGTGGCTTCCGCAACCACGGCGAACCCGCGACCCGCTTCGCCAGCCATTGCAGCCTGGATCGAAGCGTTGAGGGCGAGAATGCTGGTTCGATCCGCGATGTCGTCGATCAACTGCGTG
>JBEEMZ010000013.1:0-34684 GCA_041192405.1 Bacteroidota bacterium
TCAACAATTTCTAAGTGTTTTTGCAAGTAAGACAACCATGTTGGATGGAATGAAACCTTTTGTTTCAACGAAATTTTGTAAATGGAAGGTTGTAATGTTGCAAAACTGTTTTCTGATAAATTTGCAATCATTTTGTTTTTCTCTTTATCAATTTGACCGCGTAGTGTGTCCGCAAAAAAAGGTGCTAAAAATCGAAATGGAACAAATTGTACTAATTGATTTATCAATTGATCAATTTGCTTATTCGTAATACATAATTCTTTAATTTTCAAGTGAATAAAAATTGGTTTTTCATCATCTTTGATAGTTATATGATTGGAAATATGTTTAACGGTTTTCCCAATTTGGTCTAATTTGCCGAATGATAATTTAAAAACAGTAATTGGATACCATGCCAACGAAACCATTCGAATCGCAATATCTTTTGTATCTAATTGATTTTCAATACTTTCTTGTTTTAAAATATCCAGAATTGCATACATCCAATACAATTTGTATGAATTGGTTGTATCGAAAAATACCGCAGAAAGCGCATGTATTGGTAAATTTTCAAAGGTTGGTAATGTTGGATGCTTCATTTTTTGAACATTGTTGTAATGCTTGTGACTTTTAAAACAATTTGTAAAGATACAATAACTATGCAAATTTGGGGAGCAAAAGTACTTATTTTTTAGAAAATGACCTAAACGCACAAACGGTTCTGCCAGTTTTCACCATGCAGAACCGTTTTGTATTGTAAATCATTGATAATCAATTTATTATCAAATTTATTTCTTGGGAAAGGAATTCCTATCGCCATAGATTAAATCAAATGCGACTTCTTTCATCATCTGTTGATACGGCATAATCAATCCTTCATCTGTATTTTCAATAATAAACTCGTCAAAATGCTCCAAAATCGCTTTCGTAAAACCAATAAAAGTGGATTCAGACCGTTCAATTCGACCCAGAATTTTAACTAAAATGGCTTCTTGAACCCGATATTTTAATTCTTCTACGGTTACTTTTTCCTTCAATTCAAACGGATACAAGATAAATAAACGAATTTTATGCACCAGATTTCTGCGGTATCGGACTAATTCTTCCCGATTTAAACCATAGACTTCAATGGAAGTGACTCCTTTGACCGTCAAGCCAATCACTTGACCATTCTTTAAAAATTGTAAATGCTGTCTGGGATTATCAATCGCAGGATGTAAAAGCAATGTTTGTTCTGCCATCAACCCATTGGACAAAATATGACACTGTTTTTTATCCAAAATCTGAGCAGCATCTAACGGCGGCACTAATACGCGATTGGATTCGACTTCCAATGGGAATTTGGTTTGTTTATAATCGCGGTTGCACTTATGGCAAGCGAGTAATAAATTCGTCCATTCATAGCCCAACCAATAATAATATCGCTTTGAACGAAAATGCTCTACATCATAATGCGCTCCAATGCTAATGTTACATTCGCAAAAGGCACATTTTTTATGAAAAATGCGTTCTAACATTGATTTTACACCTTCCGCACCATAAATACGCTCATCAAAAAGGTGCTGATGCCGTTGTGCTAATAGCAAACTGATTAAATCCGATCCATTCGGATTCGATTTAGTCTTATATTTCTTTTTGAACAACCGAGATGGTGCCAAAATCGCTGGTTCTGTATCAAAATAAGGCGTTACAGCTATCATAAAAAGTCTTTTTTAAGGAATCACGCCTTGCTGACGTAATCGTTGAAGGCGTTTTTTAATCAGATTGGTTCTTTCAAGCTCACTATAATTTTCTACAGGTGCGGTTTCCGCCGCATCTGTATCTACTGCGCCTAAATTTTGCAATCCAAATATGGGTGAAGTTAATAATGCGTTTGGATTGAGGCGATGTACCTCAATATCGTTGTGCGTCACAATAATCCCCGTTTCGACGCTCCGAGATACGTTCAAAACAAAGGATTCAGCCCGACCAACGCCTAATAACGGTATCGGACTATGCACACTCGCTATAAATTGCACTTGCGGAAACGCTTCCATCAATAAACGAGGCAATTCATATTGATATTTGGGGTGCAAATGCGCATCTAATTCGTCTATTAACACAATCCCTGTTGTTGTATTTGAATCATAATCATATAATCGAATCATCATATCCCCAATCATGGTCAATACGTTCCGATAACCTGCCGCCAATTCATCCAACGAAATATCGTAATACAACTGATTCAAAGCATCCATTTCCCGATAACGCACACGCGGATTTCCTTTGATAATTTCGACTCGAATATCCGCAATACGCGGAATCATTTTTTTCAAAACGGTTACTAAATGATTGAAAAGAGGCAAGTTATAAGCATAATTTTTTATTAATTCCAATTCAATATTGATTAACTGCCCATCATCTTTGAATAAAGAATACGTTTTTTGTTGACTGCGTTCGGTGGCAACAGCATATCCGTCGGAACGTTGAAAACGAGCCGCGCCATACGCCGCAAACGGTATTCCCAACAACGATTTTCGCTTCGGAACCGCTTGTGATTTAAAAGGCTGACCTTGCGCAGTGCCTTTAATCATAATTTTACAAGTCGGTTCAATCGGTTCCAACAAATCTTCATCGCCCACTAAACCTTTTGCAATCGCTCGCAAGACTGCTGTTTTACCAAACCCGTTTTCGCCTACTAAGAAAATCCATGGTGTGTTTTTAGGAATATCATTTATTTTTAAATTTATAATTCCCTGATAATGAGCTACTTTTAAATCAGAGACTTGATAAGGAATCTTTTTCATTGGATGTGATTTATGCTTTTTCTTTTTGGAAAACGAATTTAATATAAAACGGTTCTACTTGTATTTACCTCGCAGAACCGTTTGTGATTGTAAATCATTGATAATCAATCTTTTTTAGGTCGTCGTTTTTTGGATTTAAGGGCGGGTTGCTCTTTGAAAAACGCCAATAAATGAATGACCTCCCATTCCAAGACAGCAGGTTCTGCTGCTAATTCATTGACTTTGAGCATGATTTCAATGGGTGTTAAGCCTTCGGCTTCGCCTTGTTGCATCCACTCAAAGCGTTTGAGCCATTTATTAATCATACTTGGCGCAATATCTAATAAACCACTCATATCACTTACAGACATTTTACGCAAGTGACCATTCCAAATGGTTTTAAGAAGGCGCAATTTATCACCTTCCTCGCGTCCTAATATTTTGCCTTTTGATACTAACACTTCATACGTTGTCATAATATTTTCTTTAGATTTGGGTGAAATAGAATCCATTAAGGTCATAATTTGTTCAATCGGCAGATTGAATGATGCCATGATATAAACCAAATATAATTGTAAAATTATTTGCAAATGCGGTTGATTATTATAAAATTTGAAGATTTCAACAAAGAATTGTTTGATTTTTGCATCGTCCTCACCACATTTGAACATCAAAAATAACGCTCTTAACAAATTATCTTCGGGCAATTCTAAGATTTTTTGATTGGGTTCGCGCTGCACATTGGTCAATAAGAATTTGAAATTCGGCAAATATTTCAAAAATTCAGGAGGCAAATGAGCAAAGAAATGATGAAAATCGCGGGTTTCCCAAACGCCGCCACCAGCACCTTGATGCACCACAATGGGCAAAATGCAACTAAATGGTTTATTATTTTGCAAATCAATCAACCAGATGCAACAAAGATACAGCAAAATTTGAATAAAAAGTTCTCTATCAAGTTCTTTTTTATGTTCAAACAGCAAAATAAGGTGCAAATCTTGGTCTTTGAATTTGCCTTTCCAAACCACATCGGATTGCAATTTTTTCAATTGTCCTGTGACATATTCGGTATTGTCCAATTCTAAAGATTCCAAATCAATGTGTTGACGCACCTCTGCGGGTATAAATTTTGCCAAAAACAACGTGACTGCATCTTTATTTTGCATCGTTGCTTTAAAAATCTTATCATCAATCTGATGCAGATTGATTTCGTCCGCCGTTAGGTTCGGGCTTTTCGGGGTAGAATCGTTTGTCATAGTTGCATCGCTAAATTAAATCTTCCAAACAAATCATTCAAAAAAAGGTTTACCGCTTTTTTATGAAAATTTTAGACGCTTAAAAATAGTGCTTCCATCAAATATTTCTTGCACCCCAACCAAATACAACGTATATTTGCCGAAAAGTATCAAAACGGCAAGTTTTTTGACTACTTATATGATGATTCGTTAGGCTCGCCTGCTCCCTACTGACGACATCCCCAGACCCATTGAGAAAATCCATAGAGAAAACTACACATATTCGCCCGTGAACCGAATTTATATTTGGGCAACAATCGCATTGATGACGTATTGTGCGCTCGCACCCACATACTTGTATGCGCAACTCCCGACCGAACGGGTTGATTGTGATAAACTTATTTTGTCGCTTGACCAATCGTTGTCAAAAGGCAATAAACGTGCTTTGCGGGATGTTTTGACCCTGCTTTCGGCGGATTACGCGCCTGAATGTGTCGCGTCTGCACGGATGTTATTGCATCGCTTCACGTTTTTCACACCCAACGAACTCAATACTGACCAAGCCGAGCGTGCTGCGGCATTGCATTTTTATTATGATAATGCAAATAAAATTTTGTTTTCAGACGCATTACAAGGTTTTTATTTGACTCCTGTGGAACAACAAGCTAATTCAATCACTTTTAATGTTACGTTTAAACCCATTGACGCAATAGGTGAATCCAGCTTGCGCGACTTGCACACGCATTGGGAAAAAGCATTGTCTGTGAAAAATGATGCTGAAAAGGGGCGGGCGATGCAGCGTGTCATTCGGGAAATTGCGAGTTTGCAAACCAAAGAAAGTTGGAATTGGTTACTCAACTTATTGAATACCAATGCATTAGGCAATCAACCGAATGAAACTTATCAAACGATTGCCGAATGTTTGCAAGATTATACGCGGGATGAAACGTTGACGGTAATCCTTTCTGCCTGTCAACGGGGCATTTTAACGCCCGAAACATTGACGAATGTTTTTTTAGAATTAACGAATATTGCTATTGAACCTTCAACTTCAAAACTATTGTTGGATTCGTTGCAGACACTCGAAGGTATGCGCGAATCGGGTTATGAAACAGGTTTGCCTTTTCGAGAAGCGTTTTTTTATGAAAAAGTGGATTATTATGGCAAAATTTTATGTCGTTCGGAGACGGCTCCTTGGTTGCGGCATAATGCATTGCGCGATTTGCAGGCAACCGAACATCCCCGAATGTTGTTTTACATTGCGGCTCAATTGCGTTTGCACCCAAATCATAAGTTCTTGTATTTCAATCTTTTAAAGAAATTGATTCAAAAAGAAATGTCGCTCAATGCAGAAAATGCAGCAGAAATAAAACAATTTGTTCAATATTGGGCGATTCACGCGGAAGAATATGAATGGGATAAAGTGAGACATTGTTTTGTGAATCGGGCAGAATTGGCAGCACGTACGCAAACCTATGAACACCTTTTTCGGCGACTCAATTCTAAAAATGATACCGCCGCAATGAATGCTTTTTTGGCATTAACGAATGGTGAACCGTTGTTGATTACCGAAATGTCAGAACAATATCGGTCGTTGTTGCGCTCCTATAATAAAAATTTACCAGAGATGAGGCACGGCTATTTGGAGCAAATGACCAAGTTAAAAACGTATTGTAAACGCAATAAAATTGATTTGCAATTGTCTCCAAAATGTGATTCATTAGTCGATTTATTAAATAATCATTGTCGCCCAAAAGAACGTTTTAAAATTGAAAATCAATTGATTAAATATTTGGAATTAAATGATATTACGGCGTTGGAATGGTATGCTTTGCTGTATTCGAGCAATGTTGAATTGTCATTTTCATTAGGACGCGTGTTAGATTATTTTTATTCAAGAGAGTGGAAACATATTACCACTGATGTAGAACAATTGCGTTTGTTGCTCAAAAAAACAGTGCTTTTTAAACAAATTGGTGCTGTTGGCGCGTGTAGTGCGTATGAACATAAATTCTTATATGAAGATGCTCATTTGTTGAAAACACTTCAAAATTTGTTGAAAACGGAGGAGGATGAGGATATTGTAAGTCAAATTCGGTTGTTAAATTTGCCGTCGTTGGCTGTCGCGGCAACGGATAAAGAAAGCAAATTGTTTGGAAATGATAAAACTGGTTTATTAAGCGCGTTTTTGAACGACCCGACTCCGTTTATCAATACCGATTTAAAACTGTTGTCGCAACCCAATGATTCTATTTTTGGTCGCGTTGCAACGCTGATTCAAGAGACAAAAGACCCCATTATTCGACGCGTTTTGTTTGATTATTTGTCGTTGCATCCGTATTCTGAAATGGTGCCGCACCTATTTCGCATCATCGGCGATATGCGCAAAGTGGCATTGCCCGCCCTTGAAAATGCGGCTTCTAATGCGTCAACAGAGGAAAATGCAACCGCTACACCTGCATTTACACGGGTAGATGTGCGTGTAGTTGAATTGTTAGAAGCGATTTATAACCATGATTTCGATAAAGAGGATGCCGATGCCAAAAAAGAAGTCTGGCGCGAGATGTGGAAAAAAGATGGTGCGAATTTCAAATTATGGAACCAATTGTTTTTTAAACAACAAATGTCCTATTTGAAAATGAATGATTCGATTGACATTGCAAAAATAAACCGAGTCGCTTCTTCCGTGAATTTTACGGCTAAACATCGCAGTACTGTTTTAGAATTGTTGGAGAAAGTGAAACCGATTGGTACGATTCGGCAGTTGCGTTTGACTGAAAAAATTTCGGCAGGAAAAGAATTAAATTATTTGTCAAAACTGCGTTTTACGCATAAAGAATTACCACATATTGTTAATATTATTCAGGCTGCAACCGATAAAGATGACCAAAAATTATGGCAATTTATGGATGAACAAATTAAAGATTTTTCTCAAGACCAATTGACCGATTTTTATAATAACTTGTTCAAAATCAAATGGTTCACTCAATTATTGTACGCACATCATGCGGGGCAAAAAGGCGAACGCGGTTTAGATACCGTTCAACGCAATCGAATGATTCAAACCTTGAAATCGTATTTGGAAAGTGGTGAATTAGTTTCAGAATTTCAAGAGCAGGCGTGTTTGTTACATATTATGGAATTGGAAAATGTGGGCAAATCGTTGGCTGAAAAATTGGACGCAACCACTCGACTCGAAAACGTATCTTCGGAATCCAAAGCGGCGATTCAAGAAGCCATTTTAGCGCGCATTGATTATGCCGATATTCCCGTTACGGTGCGCTTTTTTGACCAATTGCCGCCTGAAAAAACAGCTTTTTTGTATAAAGATTTTGGATTACCATTATTTGATTTGGACGAAAAAGATAAAAAAGATTTGATTTTCAACGTCACAAACCTCGCTGAATCAAAGGTTTATGAATATTATTTGAAAAAATTTGGGGTGGATTTCCAAAATTCAAAAGGCGAGTTGGATTTTGGTAAAATTTATGAAATTCTAAGGTTTGAAATTGTATTGCCATTTACGGGCGGCGGGAATCAACGGGATTTATTCACGTATGGCGTGATTAAATTATTGGAATTCAAATTTAAAACGCGCTTAGGTTTCCATGAAAAATTGAATGAAAATCAAACTTTTTATACGTTTTCGGCTGCCAAACGGGCGGCGGCTTGGTTGAAATTTTTAGAAAGCAAAGGTTTAGTGAAGCCTGACCCTTCGATTCCATCTTCGTTTAATCGTTTATTGGCAGGCGGATAGTAATGAATATTACAAAATTCATTATTGTTGCGTTTAAAATTTATAATCATGGCAAACAATCGTAATTTTTCGACAAGTATTCAAGCTTTATGCGTACTTTTGAATAAAAATAGATATTAAAGATTCATTTATGCGTACTTTTGAATAAAAATATGCGTCAAACGTGCATTTATGCGTACTTTTGAATAAAAATATGCGTTAAATATGCATTTATGCGTACTTTTGAATAAAAATAACAATAACGATGCTGCCAAAAGATTTAATTATTACATCAGAAATATTATTACTCATCGCTGAAATAGATGAGTTCAAAGGGGCATGGCGTGCTTTAAGTCATTTAGCACCCGATAAATTATTACAATTGCAAAAAGTAGCAACGATTGAAAGCATCGGATCCAGCACCCGTATTGAAGGGAGCAAATTAACCGATCGGCAAGTTGAACAACTTTTAAACGGTTTACAAGTTCAAAAATTCGATACGCGGGATGCGCAAGAAGTCGCAGGATACGCCGAACTCATGAATACGATTTTTCTCCATTACACCGATATACCGTTATCTGAAAATTTTATTAAACAATTGCATCAAACGCTGTTGAGATATAGCGATAAAGATGAATGGCATAAAGGCAGTTATAAAAAATTTCCGAATCATGTGGTGGCTACGGACGCGACAGGTCAAGAAATAGGAGTCATTTTTGAGACCACCAGTCCTTTCGAAACGCCTTTTAAAATGCAGGAGTTAGTTACTTGGGCGCAAAATGCGTTTTCGGAAGGCAAATTACATTCTTTATTAGTAATCGCTGTTTTTATAGTGCGTTTTTTGGCAATTCATCCTTTTCAAGATGGAAATGGACGCTTATCCAGAGCTTTGACGACCTTTTTACTACTTAAAGCGGGGTATCGCTATGTTCCGTACAGTTCTTTGGAAGCGGTGATTGAACAAGATAAAAAAGAATATTATTGGGCATTGCGCAAAACCCAAACAACCCTTCATTTAGCACACATTCAATGGGAATTTTGGGTGCTTTTCTTTTTAAAATCGCTGAAAAGGCAAAAAGATAATTTAGACATTAAGGTAAGTCGAGAACATATTTTGTTAAATCATCAACCCGAAGCTTTTCAAGTGATTCTTGAATTGTTACAATCAAGAGGTCGAATTACGATGAGCGAATTGGAAATGATGACGAGCTATTCTCGTCATAATTTGAGAAAATATCTTGAAAAACTCGTCAAAACACAGCAAATTAAACAAAATGGGGCTGGTAAAGGAACTTGGTATTCATTGGTTTAAAAGAAAAAGAGCCTAATCAGCGCAGTTATCGCTCGTATTATGAAGTATCTCTTTTCTACGGCACTTCCTTTATTTGTTTCTTTCGATATTGCAAAGATAAGTAGGTAGGTACGCAGTCTATTTGCGTAGTTGAAAAAAAAATTATTTTTTTTAAAATTTGGTTTTTGCCATCCTGAAGGAATCATTTTTCTTCAGAATGACAAAAAATCAAATTTTATTCTGTGGGTTAATCCTCATCACTTTCTGCACCAACCGTTTCATTCATCAAATACGCTTTCAAAAACGGAGTCAAATCGCCCCCCAAAACCGATTCGGTTTGACTCGTTTGATAACCTGTTCGATGATCTTTCACGCGGCGGTCGTCCAAAACATAAGAACGGATTTGCGAACCCCATTCATTTTTCTTTTTCGTCGCTTCAACTTTATCTTTTGCCTCTAATTGACGCTGTAATTCTTGTTCATACAACTTGGATTTCAACATTTTTATCGCTTTTTCCCGATTTAAATGCTGAGAACGCTCTTGCTGACATTCCACAACAATCCCAGAAGGCAAATGTCGGCATCGAACTGCCGATTCTGTCTTATTGACATGCTGTCCGCCCGCGCCCGACGACCGAAAGGTATCCCAATCCAAATCCGCAGGATTAATGTTAATTTCAATGGTATCATCCACCATCGGATGCACAAAAACGGAACTAAATGAAGTCATTCGTTTGCCTTGCGAGTTAAACGGACTCACGCGAACCAACCGATGAATCCCATTTTCGCCCCGCAACATACCATACGCATTTTCGCCGATGATTTCATAACCAATTGATTTTAAACCAGCTGCGTCTCCTTCTTGACGATAAAGTTCCGAAATTTTATAATCATTTTTGTCCGACCACATTTTGTACATGCGCGCCAGCATCTGCGTCCAATCGCATGCTTCGGTGCCGCCTGCACCTGCATTGATTTCCAAAATGCAGTATAACGCATCTTCAGGTTTGTTCAATGTGGAACGAAATTCAACCTCTTCGAGGGCTGAAAGTGCTTTTTTGTAGGCATTTAGTACCACTTCTTCCGTAGAATCGCCTTCGCGGAGCATTTCGGCTTCTAATTCTGCATCATCTACGGCGATTTGTAACTCATTGAAATGCGCAACGCGTTTTTCGAGGGTGCGCAATTCGCGCATCATGGTTTCGGCGCGTTCAGGATCCGTCCAAAAATTGGGGTCGCCTGCTAATTGACGTTTATCTTCGATGTCGAAATGTGCTTTATCAACGTCAAAGATACCTCCTCAATAGCGATAAACGCTCTTTTAAATGATGCAATTGTTCAATTGTCATTGGTGATTTTTTTAATATTTAAAACTTGTGTAATGAATGATGAATGATGAATTAATTGTAAAATTCATCATTCATCATTACTTAATGTATAAACTATTGATAATCAAACCGTTTCATCACTTCCATGTAGAATAATAATTCAGAATTGGCAGGAATCCCGCCTTCTCCTTTCCGACCTGGCATCTCTTTATCGCCATAACCCAATTTTGAAGGCACTAACAATAATGCAACACTACCTTCTTTCAACAATTGCAAACCTTCGTCCCAACCTGGAATCACTTGACCGACACCCACTTGAACAGGGAAAAATTGTCCCCGTGCATAAGAATCGTCAAAATGACTACCCGTTTTCAACGCACCATAATAATGCATGGCTGCAACATCGCCTTCTTTGACATTTTGTCCAGAACCTTCTTTCAAAATGATATATTTTAAACCAGAAGGTGTTGTTTTAATTTTGTCATTCAATGTGCCATCCGAATAAGATTTGGCAAGCATTTTAATCGAATCGGCAACCGCTTTTTCACGCCCCCGAATCACCATCGAATCGCCTGTCATTTTTTGCAAAACGCTTGAAATCGCTTCTTTTTTGGCATTTTCTCTACTTTGTTGTGCTTCGGCTTCTACTTTATACTGCGCTTCTGATTTAATCGCTAACATCCGAATGCCGTAAATAATTTTTTTAACAGTTGCCAATTGCGGCGGCTTATTTTTAATCGTATCGGTCAGCTGTACGACCGAAGTACTGTCGCCAATGCTCAATTTCAAAAGGGCATTATTGATGAAGTCAGGTTTAGTCGGGTCGGGTGCTTTCAGCGCAATTTTAATGGTATCGCCTTTTTTGCGGTTCGAAAACACAACAGAATCATCATATCGAACCGTGATATGACAATACGCATATTCACCTGGTTTATGCGCTTTTTTACAAGCGAACATAGTCATCAAGGTTGCTGCCGTAAGTAGCAGTGACATTTTTTTCATTGTAATTTTTTTAATACTTAAAATATTGATATTGATTTGTTTTAATGATATTTTTCATGCTGAAGCTGCAAGTAGAATGCGGATTTCAGTTTCTACGGAATGACAAGTTTTTTGTCATTCCGTAGGAAACAAAATCACCAAGGTTCGTTCAATTTGTCTTTATAACGAGGCAAAATCTCTTTCAAACGCGCATAAGTCGCCTTCAAACCGTTAAACGAAAAACCACCTGATGCGTTTTTATGTCCACCCCCTTTGAAATGCTCTTTACAAATTTCTTGCACATTGAAATCGCCTTTGGAACGCAACGATATTTTAACAATTGTCGGCTGCTCGGCAATGAATGCCGCCATTTTGACATTTTTTAAACTCATCAAATAATTCACAATCCCTTCTGTATCACCGCGTTGTATATCGAATAATTCGTAATCTGCTTTTGTCAACGTGATAATCCCCGTTTTGAATTCATCCAAAATCTCCATACGCCGATTGAGGCAATAGCCTAAAAGTCGTAATTGTTTCTCAGGCAAGCGATTATAAATTAAATCTTGTAACATATAATCATTCACGCCGTGTTCCAACATATCAGCAACTGTGCGAAATAATTTTGGCGAAGTCCCAAATTTGAACGAACCCGTATCGGTCACAATGCCTGTATAAAGGCATTCGCCAATCGTCCGATTCAAATATCTTGCATCACCCATCATCTTAACGAAATCCCAAACTAACTCACTCGTGCTACTCGCGCTCGTCTCCGATAACATGAAATCGGCATAACCTTCGGGATTCAAATGATGGTCAATCATCGCTTTATACGTTTTGGGCAGCCCGTGAATGACTTCACCCATTTTATCAATTCGGTCTAAAGCATTGAAATCCAATGTAAAAATAACATCAGCTTGCACCAAATGCCGCGTAACGGTTTCTGGTTCAATATCGTAAATCAATATTTTATCACTATCTCGCATCCAAGAAAAAATCAGTGGATACTCCGACGGAAACGCAATTCGGACGGTATGTCCAAACTGTATCAAATAATGATACAATCCCAAGGAAGAACCAATTGCATCGCCGTCAGGGTTGCGGTGCGACGTGATTACAATATCTTTGGGCATTGCCAACAATTTTTTTAACTCTTTAATCTGCTCTTGCACGGTCTCTGTTCCGATTTTTTGTGAAATGGACTGCCGAGAAATCGGCGGCGCAAATGTCGTTAAATTTTATTAGAAAAAGAATAAAAAAGAACGTTTGCCCCGAATTACACAAATTTGCACGAATTTTTGAGGGTTATCCCATTGAAATTCGCGCAAATTTGTGTAATTCGGGGCATTTTACAAAACTTCGCCGACTACAAAAATGCTTCCGCCAACAAAAATTAAATCTTTTTTCTGCGCCCTTTTTTTTGCGGACTTCAAAGCTAAATACACTGATTGATATGCGTTGCCGTTTAAACCCATTTTTTGCGCCGCTTCACATAGCGTTTCAGCATTCAAACCTCTCGGAATATCGGCTTTTGCAAAATAATAAATGGCATTTTTAGGAAATAAAGCCAATGTTTTAACCCAATCTTTATCACTTACAAAACCAATCACAAGATGTAATTGATTGAATTCCAATTGATTAAGTTGTGCTAACGCTAATTGAATCCCACCTTCATTATGCGCAGAATCGCAAACAATGGTCGGATTTTGACCAATCAGATGCCAACGCCCGATAAATTGTGTCAATTGTTTTAAATTTTCCAAACCATATCGAATCACTTTTTCATCCAAATCTCTTTTAAACGGAGTTGGTAAAGCGGCAATCGTTTGTAAAACCGTTGTTAAATTCTTGCTTTGATAATCGCCCATCGCGTTCAATTTCAAATTTTCATATAACAATTTATCATCTTTGAAAATATTGAAATGGGCATATTCTAACGCATCTGTTTCCACTTTTTCACACCGATAATTTCGACTTGCAAAAGTAATGGGAGCATTCATTTCCAATGCTTTACGTTCAAAAACGGGGCGCGATTCAGCTTGTTCTTCGCCGATGACAATAGGCGTTTTAGGTTTGATGATGCCCGCTTTTTCACCCGCAATCAATTCTAATGTATCGCCGAGCAAATTCGTATGGTCAAAACTAATATTCGTAATCACGCTGACCAATGGCGAAATAATATTGGTTGAATCGAGCCTTCCACCCAATCCCGTTTCGATAATCGCAATATCCACTTTTTCAGCCCGAAAGTAATCAAACGCTAATGCAACCGTCATTTCAAAAAAAGAAGGTTGAATGGTTTCAAACTCAACTTTTTGATACTTAACGAATTTTATAATATGCTTTTGAGTAATATAATTACCATTCACGCGAATCCGTTCTCTAAAATCCTTGTAATGCGGCGAAACATAAAGTCCTGTTTTATAACCCGCCGCTTGAAAAATCGCTGCCAACATGAAGGAAACAGACCCTTTTCCATTCGTTCCTGCGACATGAATCGTTGGATAAGCATGTTGCGGATTGTCCAAACGTGCACATAATGTTAACGTATTGGTTAAATCTTTTTTAAAGGCAGCTGCGCCAATGCGTTGAAACATCGGCAATTGTGCATATAAATAATCAATTGTTTGTTTATACGTCATAGAAATGAGTCCAATAGGAAAACGTCGTAAGTTGATGAACTTACGACGTTTTATGAAAAAAGAATCTTTGTTACTTCACAATAAAATTATAAGTAATCGTTCCACATTGTTTATCAACGCCGCCCGATGCAAATTTATATTGATTGGCATTATTAATAGCCGCTTGTTGCAATTCTGGGTCGGGCGTGTTGGAAAGCCGCGAGTTAAACCGCGCACTCAACACATTGCCATCGCCATCAATACATACATCTAAAACCACTTTACCCGATTTTTGAGATTGTTCTTGCAATTTTGGCGCAGCACGAACGCCCCGACCGCCAAAACCATTCACCACACCTGCCCCTTTGCCTACGCCCGTCAAGACACTCGAATTGGGGTCGCCGTCGGGTGCGCCTTGATTGCCAGCTGTTCCAGTATTGCCTCTACCGCCGCCCGTGCCGCCGCCACCATTTGTGCCGCCGCCCGTGCCTGTGCCATTCTTGCCAGGGAAACGATTTTTAAATTTAGCATCTGCGGCAGCTTTGGCATCTGCGACCGCCTTAGCATCTGCGACCGCTTTGGCATCTGTGGCAGCTTTATCAGCATCTGCTTTCCGTTTTGCGCGGTCTGCTGCATCTTTTTGATATTTTTCCTCTTCGGCTTTTCGTTTTGCGGCTTCTTGCTGTTGCCGAATAGCGACTGCATTCGGGTCTTCCGTTTCCACTTTTTTGACAGGAGTCGGTGCGGGAGTCGGTTTCGTCGCAATAACGGGCTTTGCAGGAGTCGGTTTAGGGACATCTGTGGGCTTTTCGGGTGTAGGCGTTGGCGCAGGAGCAGCATTGCCTGCATTTGGGTCAGGCTTACCCGCCGATGCTTTCGTGCCTTGCCCTTGATTTTTCAAACCCAACGCGGGGCCACCACCCAATAAATCCTTCGGCAATTCCACTTGAATGATAGAATCAGCAGGCGGCGGCGGAATTTCGACACTCGGCATCAACCAAATCAACAGCACCAACAGCGAATGCACAGCTACACTCGTAACTGAACCGCGAATATCATTTTTTTCTTCCGTTTGTCTATCCATGATTACAAAACTTAATTTATAAACCCTTTAAAAAGAATCTATTATTCTGAATCTGCTTGAATAATCGCATTAATATCCATTTGTTGCGTCAAATCCAAAATCGCTACGGTGTATTCGATAGGCGCTTTTGAATCGGGTGAAACGGTAATGGCATAATCCGTTTTTTTGCTTCGATTCGCTTTCAACGTATTTTTAATCGTTTCCAAAGCGGTCGTTTTGCCGTTTAAAAGAAAACCACCACTTGCGGTTATGGCTATATCATCTAAATTGTCTTTTTTGAGGATCGGTTTTTTACTCGTCTTCGGGTTTGCGGGCAGCGACAAATTCAACGCGCTCGGATGCACCAAAGTTGAGGTCATCATAAAAAACATTAGCAAAATAAATATTATATCCGTCATGGATTGCATACCCATTTCACCACTAATTTCTTTTCGTTTTCTTAAATTCATGATGCAGCATAGGTTGAAATTTCACATAATAATTGGTTAGTTGGTTATACCCATTTCAAATTAAATTGCGAAAAATCGTAGGGACAGGTCGTGACCTGTCCTGTTTCAAAAAATTTACAATTCTTGAATGAATTATAAATTATTTTAGTTGCAATTTAAAATGGACAGGTCACGACTTGTCCCTACGATTTTTCGCAATCCATTTTGTAACGGGTATAGTTGGTTAAATTATTGATTACCAAATATTTAATCAACTAACCAACCAACTTAATCTTTTGGTTGCGTAGCGATTTTGGTACTTGCCTTGAGCTTATTGCAAACAAAAACGACTTTCATCACATCGCCTGTTGAAACCGTCTTTTCGGCTGCAATGGTAATGGTTGGAGCCGTGCCCGCATTGTGCGAAGCCGAAATTGCATTGCGTAATTCTTTTTCCAATTCCGCCATCGAACTAATATTGCGGTCGCCGACGGTTACTTTGCCCGTTTTTTCCATATTGACGGTCAATTTGACAGGCGTATTGGTGCGCGAATCCGATTCAGGGATTGGGAAACCAAAAAATTTCACTAACGTGGAAGTCAACATGAAAAATATTAATAACATAAAAATAATATCGGTCATGGAAGACATATTGACTTCCGCCACTTTTCGTTCGCGGGTGCGGTGTCGTATCGCCATTTTGTTTTAATTAGCCCCGAATTACCCGAATCTTGCACGAATTAGGTGTATTTTTTGTAAAAAAAGTTCAAATTCGTGCAAAATTGGTGCAATTCGGGGCAGAATGAGTATTAATTAGCAGGTTCTTGTAAGAAATCTAAGAATTCAAAAGTAGCTGATTCCATGCGATTCAAAATGCGGTCAATCATCGTATTCAAAAAATTGTAGGCAACAAATCCAAAAATACCGACAATCAGACCCGCCGCAGAGGTAAACATTTTGACATAAATACCGCCCGAAATCGCTCCAATACTCAAATTTGTCGCGCCTGCGAGTTGTCCAAAAGTCTGAATCATCCCCGCAATCGTCCCCAAGAACCCAAACATCGGCGCAACACCCGCAATAATGGACAAAATATTGGTATTTTTTTCCAATTTGTACATTTCCAAACGCGCCACATTTTCAATGGAATGCTCAATATCTTGCAACGGTTTTCCGATGCGCATCAATCCTTTTTCGACCATCCGCGCAATCGGCGAATCGGTTTTTTGACACAAAGCACGCGCTGCTGCAATATTCCCACTTTGAACGTGCGCCCGAATATTATTCATGAAACTTTCATCAATTTCGCTCGCTTTTTTAATGGTCAAGTAACGGCTGATGAAAATGGCTACGGCTGCAATGGACATTCCAAGCAACGCAATCATCACCACTAAACCTAATTTACTTTCTGACATAATTTCAAAAAGGCTTTTTTCGGTCTCAAGCACGGCTGCTGCCGCAGCAGCAGGTTTCTGAAAAAACAACAATAAATGCAACATCATTCCTTCGGTTGGTTACTGTTTAAAAATGATTTTAATTTTTAAATAATTGATTTACAATTATATACATGTGCAAGATGGGTTTTTAACCTTGTCACAAGATTAGATACGTCTGTTAGAACATGCAAGTTTAACCCAAATAACCGATTTTAAAAAAGATTATTTCATTTTTCTACTTAAAATTTTCTTAAACTTGCACGAAGGGTGTTTGGTAAATTTCAAAAAAAGAGCTAACTTTGTATCCTAAAAGTTTTAATTATGAATAAAGGAATCAAAAATAAGTTCTCCGAAGCACAAATGCTTGCCGCAGAACGCCAAATCATGGAATCGCAAAAAGCTGTAGATTATTTCGTGACGGAATATTCTATTGAGGAATTCTTATTCAAATACCAGCACGGACTCCAAAATGAGACCAATGAAATTTTTATTCCTGCTTATCATCGTGGTTTTGTTTGGGATAAAAAAAAACAAATTGCGTTTATTGAATCGCTCTTGCTTGGTTTGCCGATGACTCAGATTGTAGTTGCGCCAGCTGCCGCACCTTCCGAACGTTTTGAATTATTGGATGGTGTACAACGGTTGAAAACATTAGAAGCATTTGTTAATAATGAATTGATTCTCAATTATTTAAAGAAATTAACTTTATTGAATGGGTTTCGATTTCAAGATTTACCCTTATCGCGTCAGCGAGGTTTCAAAAAACGCATCCTTCGTTGTGTCGAACTCTCCGATAAGACCGATTTTGAAACTCGAATGGATCTTTTTGGACGCATTAATCAAAAATAAATGGAAGAAGTCATTCTTGAAAACGATTAAAAACCGTCGGAATGATTTAGCGCATGGTTTTGTTTCATTCAAAGATTGCGGACAAGGTAGGACTTTTTCAGAAATGGAAAATATGAAAAAACAAAGCCTATTATATATTGAACAAATATTGAATAATATGGATCTGTTTTTGAAAAATAAGGATTATTTGAAATAATTGAGGTGTTGTTGCTGATGGCATGTGTTGCGACACTCCGCAAACGCAACTTATTAAGTAAAAATCATTTAGAAGGTTCGTTTTACAGTTTGTTAAAGTATTGATTTTCAATGTTTTAACAAATTGTAAAACGAGCCTTCTTCATATCTCCACAGGTATCGCAATCTATGTTTCCTCTGTCCCTCTGTGTTCACAATTCACAATCGAATCGGCAATAATGAACAACGGACGACCTTTCACTTGGAAAAAAATGCGCAAAACATACTCGCCCAAAATGCCCAAAAAGAATAGTTGCAACCCGCCTATAAAAATAATTGCAAACAAGATTGCCGTAAAACCTTGTGGCACATCATTGAAAACCAATTTTTTAAATAGTGTAATAAAAAAATATATGACTGAAATGAAGATAGCACTATAACCTGTGCGCTTCATAAATTTAATCGGATATTCACTGAAATTAAAAATGCCATTATATGCCAATTTGACTAATAATTTAAATGAATATTTGGATTCACCTGCGACACGTTCGGCGCGTTCGTATTCGATGCCCGTTTGTTTAAAGCCAATCCATGAGCGCATCCCACGAATATAGCGACTTTCTTCGGGCATTTTGTTCAAAATATTCACGACGCGCCGACTCATCAACGAGAAATCACCGCTATCTAACGGAATATCAATGTACGAAATGGACTTCAAAAACCGATAAAAAGTCGAATAAGCGGTGCGTTTGAACCAATTTTCTTTCCTTTTTCGGCGCACCGCATAGACAACATCGTACCCTTCTTGATATTTTTGAAACATTTCGTTTAATAATTCTGGCGGGTCTTGCAAATCGCCATCTATCACGAGGATGGCATCGGTTGCCCGCGTTTGCGACAAACCTGCGGTCAACGCAATTTGATGTCCATAATTCCGAGCTAAGAAAATGCAATGATACCGCGCATCGGTCAGCGCGAGTTGACGCATCAATTCGGGCGTGTTGTCGCGGCTGCCGTCATTGATGAGGACGATTTCAATACGATTTGGATTGGAATCCATCAGCGCATTAAGGCGTTCGACCAAGCGCGGAAAGGTCTCGCTTTCATTGTAAAGCGGTGCGACAATGGAGATATTTGGTTTTAAGCCTGTCACAAATGTCAATTTTTTATTTTTTTTGGAAATTAGAAAACCTTTACCTACCTTTGCATACGCAAGAGGATGCAAAGGTAAAATATTCCTACGGAATGACAAGCGTTTCCTATGGAATGACAAGTCGCAGAACAAAAAAAGCAGCTATGAGCCTAAAAAAATCAACAGACATTGAAATATTTTTCGGTTGTCGGCAGAATGACCGCCGTTCGCAAGAGCAGTGTTATCGAAAATATTTTGCAGATTGTATGCAATTCGTATCCGCATACACGCCTAATACCGCCGAAGCATTGAAAATTGTGAATACAGGTTTTATGAATTTTTTCATAGAAATCGTTGATAATCAACTTGTTGTACAAACGATTTCAGTGCAAGATATAAAAAAAAATATTTATAAAAATATTTGTGAATTGTTTCAAAACGATACCCATTTTTTGAATTATATTTTTTTTGAAACGCATGACATGCGCGGTACGGAACAAACATTAGCTCAATTAAACTGGACAGCACGACTTCAATTATTAGAATTGTTGCATTCAAATCAGCAAAAAATTGTAAAAGCGCGTGTGCTTGAAGGCGTTTCCAATGCCGAAATGGCGCGTACTCTGAATATTACAATCGAAACGGTCGAGCGAACATTGACTGAATCGCGTTCTTTTTTAAAACAAATCTTACTCAATGCTGCAAATTAAGCAGCTTTAAATAGAAATCAAAATGAATACAAATTATAATTCGTTAGAAGATAGTGGTTGGTTACAATTAGAACCGTTGTTAGAGGCACATCTGCCTTCTAATTTGCCGATTCCCGCGCCACAAATCGTTGAAAAACAAGCTGTTACGCTTGTCAAAAAAGAATTGAAGCAACCGAGTTTAACCGAAATTTGGGTTACAGGTG
Organism: Bacteroidota bacterium; assembly: GCA_041192405.1. Taxonomy (GTDB): domain Bacteria; phylum Bacteroidota; class Bacteroidia; order Chitinophagales; family Saprospiraceae; genus JAAFJT01. The sequence goes on from JBEEMZ010000013.1 coordinate 19,953, forward strand.
GTTGTATTTGTCTGGTATTGATAGCAGGTTGGGGTCTTTTTCAAGACCGTTTAACCGATTCTACGGCGATGTTGCTTGCTCAAAAACATCAAAAAAGAATGCAATTGTTAAAAGTGAAGCAGATTGCAGAAGGGGATTCTTCGCTGAAAACAGGTTATCAAAAACAATTTTTAGACTATTTAAAACGACAAAAAAAACAAAATGCGACCATTGAACGCCCGTATCCGATTGAAATTGAGGTGAATATTTCTGATAAAAGCATGAATTATTAAATTCTACAATCCAAAAATTAAATGTTATGCTAAAAATACCTTATGCCATTGCGGATTATGCGCGGTTACGACGCGAACAGTTTTTCTATGTAGATAGAACCAATTACATTGAATTCTTGGAATTATATGCGACTTCTTACATCATGTTTTTGCGTCCTCGCCGATTTGGTAAATCGTTGATAATCAGTCTTTTAGCACATTATTATGACGTGAATCAAGTTGCAAATTTTCAACAACTCTTTGGCGATTTGTACATTGGCAAAAAACCTACACCGTTTGCAAATCAATATATGATTTTGCGCTTTGATTTCAGTGGTATTGAAACCAATAATGTCCAAAAAGTCCATGAATCCTTTTTAGTCAAAGTTAAAGATGGGTTTAAAAATTTCATGAGTGCGTATCCTGAGGCGTTTGCTATCGCGCAAAAAAACTCTATTTTAAGTCAAACTTTAGCGTCAAGCGTTGCCGTTGATTTTTTTGGATGTTATCGCCAAAATCAACTTCGCCCTGCTATTTATTTGCTGATTGATGAATATGACCAGTTTACCAACGAATTATTATCTTTTCATTTCGCAGAGTTTCAAGATATTGTTTCTAAAAATGGCTATGTACGCAAATTTTATGAGGTGTTGAAAACAGAGACAGGACGCGGAAGCATTGATAGGATTTTTTTGACAGGTGTTGCGCCCGTCACGATGGATAGCATGACAAGCGGATTTAATATCACAACGGATATTACATTGCACCCACTTTTTCATGATATGATGGGCTTCACCGAAGTAGAAGTGCTTGATTTGCTTCGAAAAATAGATGTTTCGGAAACGGAATCGCCTTTGATTTTGGACGATTTACGAAAATGGTATGATGGCTATCGTTTTGACTTGGATAGTCCAAATCATCTTTACAATCCTGAAATGGTCTTGTATTTTGTGAATTACTATCAAACCGTGCGGAAATATCCCAAAAAAATGTTAACTGCAAATGTTGCGACGGATTATCAAAAAATTGCGCAGATTTTCCGAATCGGCAATAATGAAGAAACGAGTTTAGCTTATTTGAACACCTTTTTAGAAAAAGGCGAAATTAAAAGTTATCTTACAGACCGTTTTAATGTGGCGGTTGGTTTTAGTTTGAAAGAAATTTGGAGTATGCTGTTTTATACGGGGATGACGACGTTGAAATCAGTTTTGGGAAATGATTACACGTTTCAAATGCCCAATTATGTGATTAAAAGTTTATATTATGATTATTTCGTGGTGTTGCAACTCGGCATGGCGTATGGGACGATTCAATACGAGATTCGAGAAGCCATTGGAGAATTAGTCTGGCACGGGCATATTGAACCGTTCACAAAATGGGTCGGACACGCTTTGCAGAAAGCGCATTCCAATCGGGATAATATCGGTTATAATGAAAAACACCTCAAAACATTGGTCGTCGGGTTGTTATTTCCTTACGAAAACTACTTGATTCGCAGCGAATACGAAGTAGAAAAACGATTTATTGATATTTTTTTAGAACGTATTTCGCAAGTGAATATCAAACATGAGATTTTGCTCGAATTGAAATATATCAAAAAAGAAAATGAGCATCAATGGGTGGATAAAGATGATAAAATCGTGGATCCGCCAACGCCTATTTCAACAAAAAAGGTGGCGAAACTGCGTAAATCTAAATTGCCGCTGCCGCCACCTGCACCGAAACCGATTCCCGTGAAACCATTATTCGATCATATTGTTGAAAAAGGCGCGATTCAATTGGCGGAATATATGCAATTAAAGCGATTTCAACAGCCCAATTTATTAGGTTTTTGTTTGGTCTATGTGGGCAGCGAGTGTAGAAAAATTATACCCTATATTCCAATTGAATAGCTTGTTTTAGTAGATAAAAACTTATTTAGATAAAGAATTGATAATCAATTAGATACACCGTTTGGAAGGTTTCAAACCTTCCAAACGGTGTTATCGTTTATTTCGATTTCGCTACTTAATCATTCAAATAAGTGGATTATTCAAAATAAAAAGTACCATTTTCAAAAAAAGTCATTACATTTGCGCTATAATTGATTTGGCAAGAAAGAGGGACGTATCACACGCTCCCTCTTTCGTTTTTAAAAGATTAAAAAAAAATAATTCATACGTATGGTCGAACAAAAAATCATTGATTTAATCGAAATTAAATGTTTAGAACCCGATTTTCAAGCTTGTTTTTTGATTGATGTGCATTTGCATGGCAAATTTTTAGAAGTCATCATGGATGCCGATACAGGGATTCAATTGGGGCAATGTCAGAAAATAAGCCGTTATTTGGAAAATGAATTAGATGTAAATCTTTGGCTTACCGAAGAATACACCTTAGAAGTTTCTTCTCCTGGTGTGGAACGCCCTTTGAAATTTGCGCGTCAGTATCCCCGTAATATCGGCAGGAGCATCGAAGTGAAATATGGCGCGGAAAATATTGTGAAAATGGGCGTGTTGAAATCGGCTACTAATGAACAAATTGTAGTGGAGGAAACCGTTAAACGCAAAGAAGGTCGTAAGAATATTACTGAAAAAATTGATATAACGATTCCTTTCGAGGCGATTCAAAAAGCAGTGATTCAACTTATCTTTTAAATGTAAATTTTTTTAGATTCTTATAAATCGTTGATTATCAAACCTTTGGAGGGTTTTAAACCCTCCAAAGGTTGTTATACCTTATTTTGTTCAATTACTTACAATCCAAAGCATCTAAAAAGCTACATTCAAAAATATATTTTTTTAAATTCAATATAATTTTTACCGTTATGAACTTAATTGATTCATTCACCGACTTTAAAGCGGGCAAAAATATAGATAAACCGACTTTATTGCGGGTGTTGGAAGACGTTTTCCGAACCCTTATCAAAAAAAAGTACGGTTCTGATGACAATTTCGACGTGATTGTAAATGCAACTCGCGGCGATTTGGAATTGTGGCGCGTCCGCGAAGTGGTGCAAGACGGCGAAGTCACCGACGAACGCGCTCAAATCGCTGTCACAGAAGCGCAAGGTATTGACCCCGATTATAATATGGGCGATCAATGTTATGAGCAGTTGCATTTGGAAGAATTTGGTCGTCGGGCGATTCAAGCAGCGCGTCAAACGTTGATTTCGCGGATTATGGATTTGGAAAAAGATGATATTTTTAAAAAATATCAAGAGCGTGTTGGCGAACTCATCACAGGCGAAATCAGCCAAATTATGAAAAAAGAATTGCTTGTCATTGACGACGCGACGCAAAATGAAGTTATTTTGCCGCGTTCGGAGATGATTAAAGGCGATTTTTATAAAAAAGGCGAGTCAGTACGGGGCATTATTAAGCGCGTTGAAATGCGCAACAGTTCTCCTGCGATTATCATGTCGCGCACAGATGAAGCGTTCTTGGAAAGATTGTTGAGCCGAGAAGTGCCTGAGATTGAGGATGGCATTATTACGATTAAAAATATTGTGCGCATGCCAGGCGAACGCGCAAAAGTAGCAGTGGAAAGTTATGATGACCGCATTGACCCTGTCGGCGCGTGTGTGGGTATGAAAGGGTCGCGGATTCACGGCATTGTCCGCGAATTGCGCAATGAAAATATTGATATTATCAATTATACGACAAATTTGCAATTGTACATTCAACGGGCGTTGACTCCTGCGAAAATCGTCGGCGTGGACATCAAACCCGATGGCAAAACAGCTTCCGTTTCGCTCAAACCTGACCAAGTCTCGCTTGCAATCGGCAAAGGGGGGACAAATATTAAATTGGCGGGCAAATTGACAGGTTATGAAATTGAAGTATTCCGCGAAAATGAGGTCGAAATTGATGATGTGGATTTGGAAGAATTCAAAGATGAAATCGAACCATGGATTATCAAAGAATTGAAAGGCATTGGTTGCGATACGGCGCGAGATGTTTTAGCATTGAGTGTCAAGGAGTTAGTGCGCAGAACGGAGCTGGAAGAAGAAACCGCAGAAGAATTGTTGCGTATCTTGAAAGCGGAGTTTGAAGATAATTAGTAGATTTCGCGTGTGAAAAGATTGAAAAACGTTTAGCAATAGACAACTGCTAAACGTTTTTCAATTTAGGAAAATGAAAATATTAGAATTATTTTGAATACAATTGGTCTTTTGAACGTATTACCGTTAGCTTTGGTGAGTTCTTTACACAAATTGACAAAACTCCTATATTACTTTCCTTGCATGAATGCGTCCCAAGTTTTCGTTTTATAAAATTCCTCGCCTGTAAAACGCAATTCGGGCAATAATTGAGCAGGTTTTTTATAACCTGGAGAAATCACAATCCGTTCAAATCGCTCGCTCAAATAAACAATCGTCGGATAACTCAATTGTCCATCCACCAACGAATACGCCAATTCATGTACACCATTTCGCCCTTGTTCTAAAAATTTAAACGTATAATTATTAAACCGAATTGTATCTCGTTGTTCTGCATTGAGTTTCACACAATAAAAATACTTATTCAAATATTGTGCAATTGTATCATTCGGAAAAGTTGTTTTATCCATGACCTTGCACCAACCGCACCAATCGGTATAAACATCCACCATAAATTTTTTCGGTTTCGTTTTATTCAATTCGACGGCTTGTTCCCAAGAGTACCATTGTACTTTTTCACCCGTAGGCACAGCAGGGTTCAAAAACATAAATGACATCGCGGATAATCCTAAAATCATCAACGCGGTCATTACCCAGATTTTTTGCTTCATTTTTAAATGATTTTGTGAACCTCTAAAACGTAAATTAGGTATAGATAGTTTATGAAGGACAATCATTTGTGGTTGCAGCGTTGACATTCCACAAAAGGATATAGGCATCAAGAAGCAATACCGATTACAAAAAATCTTGTTTCCAAACATCCATTTTGCGGCGTTCAGTATTAAAATTCACGCCAATCGCAAGGATTGGTTTTTCAAATGCCCGATATTTGTCGGCATATTCGTTGTCAATAATTTGTTGAAAGGCTTCTTCGGCGGATTTGTTGATTTTAAATTCAAAAATATAAATATATGTAAGGGTTTGAACCACAACATCTGCACGTCCTCTGGATGAATGCGCTTCACTTTGCATCGCCAACCCCAAATAATTAAACACGATATGAATTAAACCATGATACAACCCTTCCGACGATTTTTCAAACGTTTGAAACGGCAAATCTGCTAATAACGTTGTCAAAATCGTTTGAACCCGAACTAAATTTCCTTTTTCAAACGCCTGTTTCAAATCATGAACCGTCATGCCCATATTCGTAATGTGGGCATCGGGGACGAGCGCATCCACCAGAAAATCGTACATACTTTCTTTGACTTCCTTATTCGGATAATTCAAGGTGTACGTATTATCCTCCCAATTGACGGCTTGAATCGTCAAATAACCCGTTTGAAATAATAAAGGGATAATTGCAAGATTATCCAAATCATATTTTTCAAAAATGCTGGATTTCACTACAATTTTTTCCACATCAAATTGTCCAAAGCGTTTCATTTGATGCATCAAGAACGTCGGAGTCGCACTCGCAAACCAATAATCCTTAAAAACTTGAGTCGCTAAAAACCGCAACGTGCCATACGGATTATAAACCCGCGTTTCACCATCCCAACTATAACCATCATACCAAACTTTTATTTTGGCAACTAATTCTGTTTTGGAAAAATTCAAACGCTTTTCCGCCGCTTTCAAATGATCGTCAAAATAATGAAGCAATTCCGATTCCGTATAACCTGTCAAGCCCGCATAATGCGGATCTAAGGTCAAATCGGTCAATTGGTTCAAATCCGAAAAAATAGACACTTTGGAAAATTTAGAAACACCCGTGATAAACAAAAATCGAATAGATTGATCCAAATCTTTCAAAACCGAATAAAAACTTTTTAGAATTTTTTGATTCTTTTTTGCTTGCCGCAACGTATGATTTTCTAAATATTCAATAATCGGTTTATCATATTCGTCTATAAGAATCACCACTTTTTGTTGATTTTGGTGATGCAATGCCCGAATGAGTTCTCGAAATTGAGCCTTGAACCCTTTTTTGGTCAATACTAATTTCGCAGCTGCGGCAATATCGTTTAATTCCTCTTCAATGGCTGTGGCTAAATTATCATCCTCGTAGGTCAAGGAAGCAAACGAAATATGAATGACGGAATATTTTCGAGACCAATCCCATTTATTTTCAATCCAAAGTCCTTGAAACAATTTCTTATTGGCTTCAAACAATTCTTGAAGGGTTGAAACCAATAAAGATTTGCCAAAACGACGCGGACGCGATAGAAAATAAACTTTTCCTGTCGTAACTAAGCGATAGATTAAGGCTGTTTTATCTACATAAATAGCATTATTATCGTAGATTTCCGACAATGTTTGCAAGCCAAGCGGCAGTATTTTCATAGTTGTATTTTAAGAGGGTGAATAATAGGGCAAAGATACGGCTTAGAACGCATTTTTTTGAAATTAAAATTTTCGTTAAAACAACAAAAAACGGTTAACGTTTTTTGTTGTTTTAACGATACAACTATTTAAAAATCAAATAGTTGTATCCTTCGTTTCTTATAATATGTTCATTCGCTTTGCTGAAAAAATTCCTAATTCAACCAAACCCATTTACTTTTCAGTACCGAACACTTTCTCAAAATCATCTACTTCTTTCGATTTAGATTTGGCAGGTTTCTGTTTTGGCACAGGTGGTTTCATATTTTTTTTCGGCACCACCATTTTTGAACTATCTTTGCCTACTTTTTGAGCGCGGTTAACCGAATCAATCACCATTTGAGCCATTTTGCTCCGTTTTTGAACCGAATCTTTGGGCGTACTTGTTAACGAATCGTTTGGGAATGTCATAAGATGCAGTTCGGCGGGCGGCATCATTTTCTGTTTTTTAGCAGTCGTTTGCACAGTTTGCTTGGTTGGAACGACAGGTTTAGGCAATAATTTTGCCATCGTATCTTTCGCAACCGCAGGCTTAACCCATTGAGTATCAGGCGTTTGAATCAGAATTTGAGGATTGATTTTTAAAATTCGCACTTCAGTACGCCGATTTTGTTGATGTTCTTTTTCAGAACATTCCATACCATCCCCACAATGATTTTTCAAATGCGATTCACCATAACCAACAGGCTTAACCCGTTGACTATCAATGCCATACGCTAACAAATATTGAGTCAAGTGAATAGCCCGTTGACGGCTCAATTGCAAATTATACGCAGCCGTACCGCGACTATCCGTATGCGAAGCCAATTCAATTTCCATTTCAGGATGCGCCTTCATCAAATCCACCAATAATTTCAAAGTAGGCGTTGCGTCAGGTCTGACTTGTGCATCGTTGAAATGATAATAAATGTTATTCAAGCGAATCACACTCCCTGTTTTCAACATATCCGACACATTATTAACGGCATTATGCACATTATTCGGAATTTTATTATTTTCATTTGCTGTATTTGGAATATTATTTTGATTTACAGGTTTATTATTATCAACGGTACTTCCAGTAGCAGCAGTTGTAGGACTCGGCTTTACGCCTGTACCTGTGCGTGTAGGCGATTCTTTTTTATTGATAGCTGCCATTGCCTTCTCATCAACCCGTTTTTCAGGTTGCGCCAAGACCATTCTATCGCCTTGAAAAATGGTTTTCACCACATATTTCGGTTTAAAATCAGGATGTTCAAACCGAAACAAATAACGACCCACAGGTAATTTCAAAATTTGCGCTCCACTCACACCCATATTCAATTTAGTTTCATGGGTTTGAGCATCTTCCAACGAATATTCATTGCCAAAATCCGTTTTAAACCCAATAATATTTCCCATTTCGTCGGTCAGAATCGCCGCATTATTCACATCCGCCATATTCGTATAACTTACATTCATATTTGGAATCACTCGCCTTGATTCCAAATCTTGACTCGAAACCGTCACATCTATCGTTGGCACATTCAACTTTGGAGCTTCTTTGGTCAACAAACCTTTCGGCGCACTGAACGAATAAATATCATCATCGCCTTTTCCAATCGTGCGATTGCTCGAAAAGTAACCATTTTTCATATCGGCATCTACGATTAAACCAAAATCATCTTTATCAGAATTGATTTGTTCCCCTAAATTTGTTGGTTTTTCCCAACCAATTTCTGTTTTCTGCGTATGAAAAAGGTCTAAACCGCCCGAACCGCCATGTCCGTCGGAAGCAAAAAACAAGGTTTCATCTGCATGAATGAACGGAAAAAACTCATTTTTAGCTGTATTCACGCTCCGACCGAGATTCATCGGCTTGCCCCAAGTCTCTCCTTGACGGAAACTCACCCACAAATCCATCCCGCCAAAACCTTCAGCGCGATTGCTTGCAAAATACAATCGCTTGCCATCCACTGAAATAGAGGGGTGCGCCGTATCATATTCGTCACTATTGAATGGCAATTCTTTAATATTTGTCCATTGATAATTTTTTTTCGTTGCCGAATAAATTTTCAACTTCACTTTGCCATCTTTGGCGGGATAGGGTTTGCCATTGCGAATATTGTTGCGCGTGAAAAAAACTTCCTCATTCCGCGCCGAAAACGTCAACGGTCCATCATAATATTGTGAAGTCAACGCTTCCGCAAAGGGAATCGGCAATTGCAACTTGCCATCTTGACCGCGCCGCGCTAAAAAAATAGAAGTCGTTGATTTACCAGTGACTTCATCCGCTTCTTTTTCTTTGGCAACTGCTGGATTTGACGAAATAAAAACTAAGCCGTTTTCATAAAATGCAGGGCTATATTCTTGAAAAGCGGTATTAATTGCCACCTCTGGCGCGACTGTAACAGTCGTTTGAGCATAAATTTGGATACTCAAAAATATCCATCCGAACGATAAGGCAAATTTTATCATGACTTTTTAAACTAATTTCAATTCATTTTTAGACGGCGAGATAGTGTTTTGAGCAAAAAAAAAAGACTTTTCAGAGCGAACTTTGATTTTTGATTTTTTTGCAAAAAAAATCAAAAAATTTTGCCTTTTTTTACTCATTTTAACAATTATTTTAAGGATTGACATCAAAAAATTGCGTCATTTTTACAAAACAACGCAATTTATAAGGTAAATTTTAAAAACATTTTTAAACGACCGCTATCCGATTCGCCGCATAAACGACCGCTTTTTCAATTTCCACTTTCAATTTAGCATAATTACCTTCCGACATTTTCGCCAAAGGCAGCCGAACCACATTATCACACAAACCTTTAATCGCCATCGCCGCCTTGATGCCCACAGGATTGCCTTCCGCATACAACAACGGATGAATATCATGCAATTGATGATTTAAAAATTGCGCCGTCTGATAATCGCCTTTCAATGCCGCCCGAACCATCCCCGAAAATTCTTTCGGATGCGAATTGGCAATAACGGAAATCACGCCATCGCCGCCACACGCTATCATACCTAATGTAATTTGGTCATCACCAGAAATAACCAAAAAATCTTCTGTCGGGCGATGTTTTAAAAGATATTGTGCTTGAACCAAATTGCCCGACGCTTCTTTCACGCCAACAAATTGTGTTGAATTCGTCGCCAAACGCACCAATGTTTCAGGCAGAACATTGGAAGAAGTGCGACTTGGCACATTATATAAGATTATCGGAAGCGGCGAAACTTTCGCAGCCTTCATATAATGTTGATAAATCCCTTCTTGCGTCGGCTTATTATACGCGGGGCTGCTCGACAAAACTGCTGCACAACCTTTCAAATTCACATTTTTAAGCCGTTCCAACAAATGTTCCGTGCTATTTGAACCAAACCAGCCCGCAACAACAGGGACTCTACCATTCACTTGCTTGATGGTAAAATCTAATACGTTTTGACATTCGCGGCTCGAAAGCGTAATCGCTTCGCCCGTCGTTCCGAGCGAGACGATATAATCCACGCCGCCATCCAAAACGTGTTCAATAATGCGTTCCAAAGCAGGATAATCAATGATTTCTTTACTGCTTTTCATTGTAAACGGTGTGATAAGTGCGACACCTGTGCCTTTAAAATATTGATAATTCATTGATAATTAATTTTTTATGAAAAATGGAGAAGAATATAATGCAAGTTATCAATTGTTTTTGAAACGCAAAAGTTTTTTTCAGAACAAAAGTTATAAACCGAACAAACGTTTTTGTAAGTCGCGCTTATAAAGTCATCAAGGTTGCAACCTCGACGATTTTTAATAAATTGATTATCAACGGTTTACATTTTAATAGGCTATTTTATAGAAATGATTTAATAGTGCGCTAAGGCGGTTTCTGCTAACCCGAAATGAGTATTTTGTGATACTCGAATCGTTTTCCCTGTTGCGTCGCAGACCCAAAGATGAAAATTATCTTGCGCATCACGCTCACAATACGCGCCAATCAAGCCGCGTTTTCTAAACAAATTTTTAATGGTGCGTTCAATATTCGTACACGCCGATACATGTGGATGATGAATTTGTTGCAAAATTCTGCGGGTTGGAAGGTCATCTTTTCGAGTTAAATACGCGATTACGCCTTGTCCCGCAAGTGGAATCAGTTCTTTCGGATTCAAGTAAAAAGTATCGAAACCATTGATTTTCAAATCATTAGATACCTCATCCGTTACCAAAAACGCATCCGCATCACCCGACAAAACGACTTTCCAATCAGGGTCAAAAGCGGATAATTGCACCTTTTCTAACAATGTATTGACACGAATTTTAACACCCGTTTTTAAACTCAACCCGCCACCTGTACCGACTGCGCTCGGATGAATGTATAAAGTTGCTCCCGCTTTTTGACGAGCCGAAAGTGCCGTAATGACAATTCCCGTCGGCAGACTACTTTCTAAATGCTGCATTGGTTTTGCAATCATTTGAATATCAGCACTTTGTAATGCAATATACGCATCTGCATCGGTTTCAAACAAAACGATTTGAGCTTCTATAGGATGAGATTTCAAAACATCCAAAGTCAGATTTGCAGCACTTTGTGCAGCGATTTTGCCAATTTTTAACATAGATTGGAGGAATTTGCTTAATTTCGCCGCAAAATTAATCAATCGCAATGAGAATTATTGGCTATATTGAACATCCCGTTTTAAAAATCAGTGTTTTTAAAATGGAGCATAAATTTTCGGTTAAATTTGAATCTGGATTTGCAGAGCAGATTTACAAATTCCGACAAGATGACAACCTTCAACATTTGAAGGATATTCAAAATCTGATAGATGAAGTGTTTATTCAGAAAGTGGAGTCCATTTTGCAAATCATGCACCAAGAACGGGCTGATTTATTGGAACGAAAATTTCCACAAACTGTTGATACTGAATCGTTTGAGGAAATTATTTAAATTGGGATGCTGATGATTTAAAGGATTGCAAGGATTTTTTAGTAAGAAATCCGTGCAATCCTTTAAATCATCAGCATCCTAATTCAATGATTCGCCCCAGCGATATGTTTCCAAATCAAAACCCGCCAAATCCAATACGCGGTCAATCACGGTCGCAATCATCGCTTCCACCGTTTGCGGGCGGCTGTAAAAACTCGGTATCGCAGGGCAAATAATCGCACCCGCTTCGGTCACAGTCTTCATATTATTGATATGAATAATACTCAAAGGCGTTTCACGCGGCACGAGAATCAATCGCCGCCGTTCTTTCAACATCACATCTGCCGCCCGCGTCGCCAAATCATTGCTCACGCCCAACGCAATCCGCGCCATCAAACCCATCGAACACGGACAAACAATCATAGTATCATATTTCGCCGACCCACTCGCAAACGGAGCCATAAAATCATTGGAATCATAAAAATCAAAATCATATTTCAAATAATCTTCATTTCCAAGCTCAAATTTCCAATTAAATTGCGCATTTTTGCTCATCACGACTCCAATTGCAGCCGTTTGAGAGCGCAATTGCGTCAATTTGTCCAATAAAACTTTGGCATAAATCGCACCACTCGCGCCGCCAATTGCGATAGCTATTTTTTTAGTAGGTTTCATATTTTGTTGATTATCAATTAGATAGATTCAGAATTAACAAATTATACACAACATTTGTTTATAGAATTAGTGCTTTAAGTTTTAAATGATTTAGGTAATATTTCGCCCTCAAAGGGGAGCAGAGAGATAAAAATTTGATTTTTATCTCTCTGGAAGGTTTTCTTTTCCAACTAAAAAGTGCAAATTACAGCCATTTTCAATCTAAATTCTATTCAAATCAATGTTTTTTCTTAAAAGGTAGCGGTTTTTACCGAATTTTTTTTTTGATAAATTTTGGTGTAAACCGCCCCAATTTGCAAAATATTTTTAATAGATTGAATATATTTATGACATAATGTTTCAAAAGCGTAACCCGCCCAAATCTTGTAAGCCTGCGTTTCAGACAATTGTTGCCGTATGCTTTTGATAGACTTATTTCCAATTATAACTCTATAATTGGAAATAAATCCGTTCAAAAGATACTTATTTCCAATTATAATTTGAATATGTAAAAATTTCGTTGATTAAAAAAAAAGATTCGTTATCTTTGCCGTCAAAACAAGTTTTTATGCACGAGAATCAACTCATTTTAGGTGATAATTTAGAGATTTTGAAGGCACTGCCTTCCGAATCGGTGGATTTGGTGTATCTCGACCCGCCTTTTTTTAGCAATCGCAATTATGAAGTCATTTGGGGCGATGCGGGTGAAATTCGCTCGTTTCAAGATAGGTGGTCGGGCGGCATCAGTCATTATATTGATTGGCTCAAAGACCGCGTTGCCGAAATGCACCGTATCCTTAAACCAACAGGTTCACTGTTTTTGCATTGCGATTGGCACGCGGATGCGTATATTCGAGTGGAGATTTTGGATAAATTGTTTGGAATTGATAATTTTAGAAACAAAATTACTTGGAAACGTTCTGATTCGCATAATGATGCCAAAAAACAAATGCCAAATATTTGTGATGATATTTACTTTTATTCCAAATCAGCTAAATATACTTTTCATGTCTTGTATGGCAAACACGCTGATAAAACACTCAAAGAATGGTATCAATATTTGGAATTTACCGATGCTTCTATTCGCAAAATGACCAAAGAGGAAAATGAATCTCAAGCAATTCCTCTTGGGGCAAGGCGATTTAATACAGCAGACATGTCTAATCCAAGTCGCGTGTATCCTGGCGGGCAATATAATTATAAAGGTTATTCCTATCCTGCAAATGGTTGGCGTTTTGCATTGGAATCTATGCAAAAGTTAGATGCCGAAAATAAGTTATTTTTTCCAAAAGAAAAAACAGGACGCATTATGTTAAAACGGTATTTGGACGAGCAAAAAGGAACAGTTATTGGCGACCTTTGGGCAGATATTGACCAACTTAGAGGCGTACATAAGGAGCGTATCGGCTACCCAACTCAAAAACCCGCAGCTTTGTTAGAACGAATTGTTGAAATGGCATCGAATGAAGGCGATATTGTGCTTGACCCGTTTGTTGGCGGCGGTACAACGGTTGCCGTTGCTGATAAGTTGAAAAGAAAGTGGATCGGCATTGACCAATCGGTACAAGCTGTGAAAGTGACTGAAATGCGTTTGAAAAAACAGCAAGATTTATTTAGTACGGGCTTTTCATTGCGCTTGCATACGTATGATTATGACACATTGCGCTATCAAGATGCGTTTGAATTTGAATCGTTTATCGTAACGCAATTCGGTGGTACACCGAATGTTAAACAACGCAATGATTTAGGAATTGATGGTAAAACGTTGGAAAACATACCAATACAAGTTAAAAGAAGTGATAATATTGGTCGAAATGTGATTGATAATTTCCGTTCGGCGATAGAACGCGCCGATAAACGCCTCTTTGACAAAAACCTTAGTGAAGGACAAATTGTTGGTTATTTAATTGCATTTAGCTTCGGCAAAGGCGCAATTGAGGAAGTTGCGCGTTTGAAAAATGCTTCAAACCTGCTTATCAAATTGGTGAAAGTAGAAGAAATTGTCCCGATTTCGCGCAAACCAACCCTTGATTTGACGTTTGAACTCCGCGAAAAAGATAAAAAAGGGTTGCAAAATATTCAATTCAAAGCGGTCGGTCAATCGGCAGTGGGCATCGAATTTTATAGTTGGGATTTTAATTATGATATTGCAAAAATGCTCTTTCAACCCGAAATTTTATTAGACAAATTCGGCGAAATTCAATATTCGTTCAAAAGCGGGACGCATCATGTAGCGGTCAAAGTGGTGGATAATAATGGTTTGGAAATGGTGAAAGTATTGATTATCAAATTGTAAAGTATTGATTATCAACCGTTTGGAAGGTTTCAAACCTTCCAAACGGTGTTATTATTTTTTATACCAAAAAGCAAAAGGCGATTGTTTCCACAACCGCCTTTTTTCTTCTGCTTGTCATTCCGTAAGGAATTAAACCATTTTTTGTTTCACTTCAATGATTTCATACGCTTCAAGCACGTCGCCGATTTGAATATCGT
>JBEEMZ010000014.1:0-34179 GCA_041192405.1 Bacteroidota bacterium
TACATATTTTAACTTTGCATACAAATAATCCTTATGGTCTAACTCAAAATCTCAAGCACGATGAATTGTTTAAATTACTTTAATTATAACTCATTAATAATCAATTACTTACAAAAATGGGGAGGGTAAATTCGCCACCTATCCGATATGATTGCTCTAATCCAGTCCGAAATCCATTGCCTCTTATCAAAGCGACCCTTTTTTGATAGGAGATGCTTATTTATAAATCCTAAACTCAAACCCTATTAATTTTTTTAGAAGCTGAAAATGAACTTTACACGCGAAGAACTGGCACACTACTTTGAGTGCAGTCGGAAAACGCTTTACAACAAATTGCGCAGAGCCAACCTCGAATTGGAACGGTCTAAACTCCAATTACCACCGTTAAAGCGATAGCAATTACCCAACTTTACTCATTTTTACCCAAATTTACCCACTTTCACGTAAAAAAACATCCGAACTTTGCACTATTAAACGAAAAGCATTATGAAAGAAATTTTATTTTTTTTAATCTTTTTTTTAGCAGGCTGTCATACCCCTAAAGATAGGGCGGTCATTACAACCTCAAAAACAACGGTGGATACAGCCTTGATTTCCAAGCCTGTATCCATAAAACCCATTTTGGATACAACCAGTTTGCGCATCACGGTTGTTCATAATCCAAAATATCCCAATCGTTATGGGGTTGAATTAGCGAATAGAGTTCCATTTACAAATCAAGATACTGTGGCACTTATTCACCTCCAAAAAGTGATTTTAGGAACCGTTGCAAAGCACTATCCCAATCCTTGTCCGCCTGAAACAGAAGCCCAACGAGGCAACAGAGAAGATTTTGATCTTTGTGTGATTCACGACAGTCCTGCGGCGCGATTTGAACTAAGGATACCCGATCCTGTTCCCTTCCCTTTGAAATGTGCCGTCTATTATAGCCTCAATGGGGACAGAAAAGTAAATTATTGCTTCAAAGTGGACACAACAAAGTGTATCATCAGCTATAGTCGTGGCAACTATTCAGAACCAGGAGCTGAATGTATTTGGGAAATTGGAATGGGTAATTAAAATCAATCTTTTATAACTTATGAAAAAAGGTCTTGTTTTGGCTGTGTGCATCACACAGTCCCTGCTACTGCTATCTCAAACGGAAAAAAGAACCGTTGAGATGCAACGTGCCGCATTCGAGTCCCGTCAAATCGCGGACCCTAACACGGGTCGCGTCCCGATGGAACGACTTTGGAATGCTTATAATACTACCATCAAACAACAAAAACAGCATCGAGGTAAAACGCTGGATTGGGTTGAACTGGGTCCCCAAAACGGAGTCGGTGGTAGAGTGCGTGCTTTACTCATCATGCCCAATCAACGGAAAGCATTTGTAGGAGGAATTACGGGTGGATTATGGGTAACTGACGACATTACCACAGGCGTTTGGCGACCTGTGAATGATTTTTTCTTTAATTTAAACGTCTCAACGATTGCGCTGGATCCTTCCGATGTCACAGGAAACACCTTGTATTTTGGAACAGGGGAAGACTATCGGGATCCCAGCAACCAACGAGCGAGTTATCTCTCCGATTACAATCGAGGCTATGGAATCTGGCGTTCCACAGATGGGGGCGAAACTTGGAATCACTTAACCAATACAGCGGATCCGAACGCTCTAAACGTTTTCTACACGGTTCGAAAAATCGTTGTGAATAATCAAGGCGATGTTTTTGCCAGCACTCGAAATGGCATTTACAAAAAAGAACGAAATCAAACTGTATGGAGTTGGTCTCTGTCTGAGAATGTACAAGCGAATGATTTAAAAATGGGTATTGATGGAACGATTTATGCGACGGTTGGAGTCAGCAGAGCATATGAGACCGAAGGCAAAATTTACAAACTGCAAACAAATGGTACTACATGGGAATTATTGAATATAGTATCCGATCCGAGAGCGTTTAAACGCATTGAATTAGCATGCTCGCCCAGCGATGCAAATGTGATTTATATGCTGGCGGACAATACTACTACTCTACAACCTTGGATTAGTGTCTATAAATCCTCTAATAAAGGAATAACATGGAATCAAATCTAACAGGAGTTGACCAGAATTCGTTTAAACAAGCTTCTTATGCACTCAGTATAGCCGTGGATCCGAATGACCCCAAGAAAGTCTACATTGGAGGCGAGCTACTTTACAGATGTTCCAATACAGAATTACCTGCACAATGGATTCCTATTAATAGCCGTACTCCTAATGTTAATTATGTTCATCCCGATATACACCAAATTGTTTTTCAAAAAGAGTCAAGTATGATAGCATACGTTGCCACAGATGGAGGCATTTTCAGTTCTAATAATATCAACTCAGCAAGCCCAACTTTTGAAAATCGAAATAATAATCTGCGAATCACTCAAAGTTATAGCGTAAGTGCATCCGCAACAACAGCACCACTACGAATTCTTACAGGCACACAAGATAATGGAACTCAATTACTTACAAAACATTATTTATCCAATTCAACCCTAAAAGGTGGATCTGATGGCGGTTATTGCTTTGTGTCACCAAACAATCATTTAAACCAAGTTAGTTCTATAGCAGAAGGAAGATACAACATTTATAGATATAATGGAAGAAATGACTTGGGCGCAGTTGGAATTGCCCCACCACCCAATGCGACAAGAGGTTCTCAACTCGTGAATGCCACAGACTGGGCGGTATTATCTGATGGTACCGTAAATATGTTTTCGGATGGACATATCTATAAAGATGGTGTAACGGATCAAGAGAACCACTTTTTTAGGTGGAACAATATATTTGGCAATACTGTAAATGTGACTTCTTTCGATAATGACCCTGCTTTTCTAGGTGGCGGTAACCTTTTGTACCGTATCAGTTTTATCAAAGTTTCGCCGAATAGCCCGAATACCGTTTATATTGCCCTGTCCAGTAGAAGTGGAGGGTATTCTCGTCTGATTCGGATGACAGAAGCCAATAGTGCGACTCCACAATTCATCAATATAATGGGCGATTTGGAAACAACAGGATACATCTCATCTATTGCAATTAAAAAAGCAGTGGGGGGAACCGAAGATAGTGAAATGGTTTTAACGTTTTCGAATTACGGCATCAAAAACATTTGGCGTACAACCAATGCTAATGACCCAGATACTGCCGCAGTAAGATGGCACGAACTGGATATCAGCTATCAATCTTCAGATGATGGACGATTACCCGATATGCCGATCCGTTATGCGATATTTCCACCCGAATCACCCGCCCGAAACCCATATGGCTACAAATTACTGATTGCAACGGAAACAGGCGTTTGGGCAACCAAAAATTTTGAGGATGTCAATACCAAATGGTATCCAATCAATGACAACAAACTACCTAATGTTCGGACTCAAATGCTGAGCTATCGAGAATCGGATGGGATGCTTTTTGTGGCAACCCTTGGACGCGGCGTATGGAGTAGCAGAATGTTCTATAACTTAGATTTCGGAGTCCGCATCTCTCGAATACCGAGTGCGAGAATCGGAATGCCCTCCGAATGCACCCTTCATTTTTGGGATTTATCGGTCAACCCGCAGCCGAATCGACGTTGGCATTTCAATGACGATGAAGTTGCTGTAGGCTCTTGGGCATCTCGTTCGCAGCCTTACTGTGAAGAACAAAAAATTAGAATGGCGGTGAATGGAGATACGATTGTCAAATACCTGAAAGATGTCCTTATCATGCCCACGGATTGTGCTACGTGTTCGATGACTGCTGATACCGAATCTCCATTTGGTGGTGGGGTTTACTTGAAGAAGCAACAGCAGAACGAAAAAAAAGATGGTACCGTACAATGTTACCCGAATCCAAACAATGGCACTTTTAAGGTAACTATTCAAAGTCGTTATGGAACGATTGAAACCATTGAGCTTTACAATGTCACAGGTAAATGGATCCAAACCGTGCCATCTGCAACCCATGAGGTGAATATAGAACAAGAGCCCGCAGGTATTTACATCTGTCGCGTCCAGACAACCACCGGTGAAGTGCTGACAGGTAAAATCATCAAGCAATAAGTAAATTTTCGATTAGTTGAATGCTCCGTTTGCAAAAAACGGAGCATTTTTGATGGCAGTTACCTGCATAGTTAACGTTTCCATGCTTCCGATAGCATTCATTCAAGCCGTTTTCTGCCTAAAAATCTTATTAATCTCCACCATATTAGAGCTGATTTTAGTGCAAAGATAAGCAATTGGTGAATTTCATAAACAATACTTTCAAGGACGTACTTTGAGACTTTTGGGATGTTATCCAAAATAAAATGCGCCCATTTTTACAAATGGACGCATTTTATTTTTGGTGGTTGGTGCTTAACCCAATTTTCCATGTAATTCAGGAATTGGGAAAGGTCGTTTTCCAATCAATTTTTCTACATCGCCTTTCAATAAAACTTCTTTTTCCAACAATTGATTTGCCAAAAGATTCAATGCTTCTCTATGCAAATTCAATAATTTTTTAGCTCTATCATATTGAAAATCAATCATTTTGCGAATCTGCTCATCCATCAACATCGCCGTATTATCGGAATAAGGACGATTAAACGAATCTTGCTGCATGCCATAATACGACACATTACCGATTTTTTCATCCATCCCGTAAATCGCAACCATACTATATGCCATGCGCGTCACATAATCCAAATCCGATTGCGCACCCGTCGAAATCTTGCCGAAAACCACTGCTTCTGCCGCACGTCCGCCCAAAGTCATACACATTCGGTCCAAAAGGGCTTCAGAACGTGTAATATATTCATCTTTTGGCAAATATTGCGCATAACCCAATGTCCCAATGCCGCGAGGAACGATTGTCACCTTTAACAAAGGCATCGCGTGTTCCAAAAACCAACCTGCAACGGCATGTCCAGCCTCGTGAAATGCAATAATTTCCTTCTCATGTGGTGCAATAATTTTGCTTTTGCGCTCTAAACCACCAATCACTTTATCCAACGCATAATTAAAATCATCCATATCAACGCCCGTTTTGCTGCGTCTCGCCGCAATCAAAGCCGCCTCATTACAAACATTTGCAATATCAGCACCCGCAAAACCAGGGGTTAATTCCGCCAAAGCCGCAGGATTCACATCAGGCAATGTTTTAATACTCCGCAAATGCACATTAAAAATCTGTTCCCGACCTTGCAAATCGGGTAAATCAATCCCAATTTGACGGTCAAAACGACCAGGACGCATTAAAGCAGAATCTAATATATCGGCACGATTCGTCGCCGCCATCATAATAACGCCTTTATCCGTACTGAAACCATCCATTTCAACCAATAACTGATTCAACGTATTTTCACGTTCATCGTTACCACCTTGAAACGCACCACGCCCGCGAGCGCGACCAATCGCATCAATTTCGTCAATAAACACGATACAAGGAGCTTTTTCCCGCGCTTGACGGAACAAATCCCGCACTCGCGACGCACCTACACCCACAAACATCTCTACAAAATCCGAACCCGAAATGGAGAAAAACGGTACTCCAGCTTCACCCGCGACCGCCTTTGCCAACAACGTTTTACCCGTTCCTGGAGGACCCACTAACAACACCCCTTTTGGAATTTTGCCACCCAAAGCGGTATATTTTTTCGGCGTTTTCAAGAAATCAACAACTTCCATGACCTCTTCTTTCGCTTCGTTCAAACCCGCAACGTCCGCAAATGTAATGTTAACCTTTGCCGTATTGTCAAATTGCACCGCTTTTGATTTGCCAATATTGAAAATCTGCGCTCCAGGGCCCCCAGCACCGCCGCCCATGCGCCGCATGATGAAAATCCAAAGCCCAATCAACAATACAAAAGGCATTAACCAACTCAAAATCGGACCTAAAACATTTTCCCGTTTATCGAATTCTAACGGAATTTTAGTAAAAGTCGGATTTTTAGCAAAAAGGTCATTATATTGATCCACCCGAATCTTCACGGGCCCTGGGTCAATACTGAAATGTGCTTTTCCCGCAGGCGTTTTGCCTTTGTTGATGGCATATTTCTCTAATTTCTCCTCTTTGACCGTGATTTCCCAAGTTTGTTCGTTGACGATGCTAATTTTTTTGACATCACTCTCCGCAATCATCTTCTCAAACTCTTCCCACGTCTTTTGCTTACGCTCTGAAGCCGTCGTTACGCTGTAGAAATTGATGCCTATCAACAACAACGCAATCAAGCCATAAATCCAATAACTATTGAATTTGGCTCCGTTCGGCTTGTTATTATCATTATTCTCCATGTATATTTTTCGATGTATTAAATGATTCGATCCGTTTGAAAGAAAAATATGTTTTTTACAAATCTTGATACTCAGTCGTTTTTGCATCGCTCCAAAGCGATTCCAAGTCGTAATACGCCCGCGTTTCCTTTTGGAAAACATGTACAACCGTTTCAAAATAATCCATCACGACCCAATTCGATTGCGTTCCACCTTCGATATGACTCGGCGTAGTTTGCAAATTTTCCTTGATTTTGCGATAGATACTATCGGAAATGGCGCGCACTTGCACATTCGATTCGCCTTCACAGACAATAAAATAATTCGTCGGCGCATCGTGCAAGTGAGTGAGGTCTAATTTGACGATATTTTTGCCTTTGATGTCCTGCATCGCATCAACAATCAAGTCGTTCAACGTATTCAGGACAACACTTTGTGGTGCTTTCGCAGCACTTTTTTTAGATGAAGGCTTTAATGAATTCAAACTCAAAATTATTTTTAATTTTGTGAGAAATTAGCGCGGAAGTTGCTTTAATTGTTCTAACAACGGAGTGTATAATAAAAATAGTATTTTTTATTATAATTTGAAAAGATTTAACAATCAATGCTTTCCGCATGAACTAAACTATATTTGGGGCGAAATTACGCCTTAACTCGTAAAAGTACAAAAAAAATAACAATTGATTATCATTTCTGACACGCTTTTTATTGGAAAAGAATTACATTTTTTTCCAGAGCTGCCTTCTACTAATCAAACTGCCTTCGACTTAGTATCAAAAAGCAAACCAAGTGAAGGAACGACCGTTTTTACGTTCCGTCAAACGGCAGGTAGGGGACAAATTGGCAGTCGATGGGACAGCGAATTGGATAAAAATATCGCTTTGAGTGTTATTTTGTATCCAAAAAGTTTGCCTGTGCGCAAACAATTTATGTTAAACAAAGCGGTTGCTTTGGCAGTTCGGGATGTTGTGGACGAATGTTTACCACAAAATTACTTGCCTGTTTGTGTGAAATGGTCGAATGATATATATGTTGGGCAAGAGAAAATTGCTGGTATTTTGATTCAAAATGGCATTTCTGGTACTCATTTGCAATATTCTGTTATTGGAATCGGTTTAAATGTTAATCAGATAAAGTTTGTTGATTTTGTACCAAATGCAACTTCCTTGCAATTGCAGTCAGGGCACAATTATGATTTAGAACTTATTTTGAAACAAATTTGTCAAAAATTGGAGCAATATTATTTGCTCTTAAAATTCGGTCATTTTGACAGGTTAGATGCTTTGTATTTGCAACATTTGTATCAATATCAACAACTTTCTTTGTATCAACGATTGGACGGGCGTGTTTTCAGAGGCACGATTTTGGGCGTAACGGACATCGGACGCTTGCAAATTTTAACAGATGCCAAAGAATTAGAAACGTTTGATTTAAAAGAAATTAAATTTTGTTTATAGCTCATTTTTGCCGCGAATGGCACGAATTTTCTCTGAATTTTTATACTGTGAAATAGTAATTTTAAGTAATAGGAAAAATAAATCATAACAACCTTTGGAGGGTTTTAAACCCTCCAAAGGTTTGATAATCAATTGATTATGAAAAATTTATCTCGAATTGGTTACGGCACGTTCAAATTAGGGCGGAATCAATCTATTAAATATCCGAATCCTTACGATATTCCAAATCAAACCGAAGCAACGCGTTTGATTGAGCATTTGTATCTTCAAGGAATCACGTATTTCGACACCGCGCCCGCGTATGGCGATGCGGAAACTAAATTAGGAACGGCGTTACAAAGCATTGGTATTCAACCCATTGAGCGACAGATTTCCACTAAATTTGGTGAATATTTTAATCCCAAAACCAAAGCGTATTATCACGATTTTTCAAGTAAAAAGTTGATAGAAAGTGTTGAACGCAGTTTGAATGAATTAAAAACAAATTATATTGATATTTTATTTATTCATGCTTTTTATCCCGATGTGAAAATTGTTCAACAAACTGAACTGTTGGATACTTTGAAATTATTGAAACAAAAAGGCATGATTCATTCAATCGGTTTATCGGGTTATACGAATGAAGCATTTGAATTGGCTTTCAATGATTTAGATGCGGGCATGGTGGAATATCATCCACAAAAAAAGGATTTAGCCAAAACGATTGAACGAATGGGGGAAGCGCAAAAATTAATCATTATCAAAAAAATATTTGGCGCGGGCATGCTCAATCCAGAACAATCATTGCGCTTTGCATTATCGAATCCAAATATTAGTTCGATTTTAATGACCAGTTTAAATTTAAAACATATACAACAAAATTTATCCATATCGTATTAAGATACGAATTAAAATTGGATTTTTTGGATTACGTGGATTTTTTTTATTGAAAAAAATCCACGTAATCCAAAAATCCAAGTTCAAATTGTTATTTTTGCTTTCAAAAATCAAACATGATTAAAAATATAAAACTATTTGTTGTTATTTTTGCGATTATTGAATTACTTTTATTGACTTGTGCAAGAAATTTTTTTGGTATTTTCGTAAGTCCCGTAATTATCTTGTTAAGCGGACTTTTGATGGGTATTTTGTCGCTTTGGTACGCTAAAATATCAACTCCACTGCCTCAAGTTACTAAAAAACCTGTAAAATGGCAATTATTCACCTTGGTTGTAACGGCAATTGTAGGCGGTATCACCATTTTAAAGTTGGTAAAAGCCGTGTTATGCGCAATACCTGTGGATGTAAAACAGTCCGACATCATTCCGTTACTTCAAAAAATGGTTTCCAATTTTTTACAAGGCAAGCAAGTTTATAAAAATTTTAACGATTTTGGATATGACCTTTTTCCGACATACTTGCCCGCGCAATGGATGCCCTTTTTAATTGCCGAAAAGTGGAAAACGGATTATCGAATGACCGCTACCATTATATTGTTAAGTGCATTGACTTTTGCTTTTTACAAAATAATCAAATCAAATTTGCTTTTTGTTCAAAAAATAGTGCTTATTTTGTTAATTTGTGGTTTTATAGATACTTTTTTAATGAGCGATGGTTTCACCGTTGCGGTTTCGATTGAACAAATGATTATGGGTTATTATATATTCCTTTGTACCGTTTTAGCGACTTCGAAAAATCCATTTTTAAGAGGCGCGGCTATTGCTTTATGCCTACTTTCAAGATTTTCTTTCTTATTTTGGCTGCCGATGTATCTATTTTGCGTATTTTTGTCGGAAGGGCGCAAGCCTGTTTTTAAAATGATTGCGACCATTTCAATTGCAGTATTGATATTATATGTGCCTCATTTGTTAAACGACCCTTATATTTTTTTGAAAGCGCAAACGGCTTATTCGGGCGCGGCAGTAGGTGAGTGGAGTAGGGCAGATACGCCCCCACATTTAGTAAATGGTTTGGGTTTAGCGACTCATTTTAATTTTTTATTAGGCGGAACGACTGCAATGAAAATTAAAATTTTGCAAACAACGAATGTGCTTTTATCCATTAGTGTAAGTGGTTTATTGGGAATGTTTTTTGCGAAAAATAAGTTGCAACTGAGTGTGCCTATTTTTAACATCGCATCATTGAAAATTTTAATGACTCTTTTTTATTCATTCATTCAAGTGCCGTATTCGTATTTATTTTATGTGCCGATTGGAATTACATTATTGCTTATATTTGCAGTATTCAACTCGACAACTCAATCGAATCAATTGATTGTCAATGAAATATAAATGTATAAAAAAAATTAATTTTTTTAATTTAACCTTAATGGCGTATGAAAAAAATGTTGACGCTCATGGCGTTTGCTGCTATGACCACTGCTTTTGCTCAAAAAGTAGATTTGGATTCAGAAAAATTTACATATACGTATCGGGATTATCCGACCGATCCTTTGCCTGCGGATTATGTTACCTATTCGGTGACGTATAATGCATCTGGTTCTACTAAAAATGAAATTTCCGCACCTGAAGTCGTGGATAATTTAATTTTGGAAGGCTTTAAAAAACTTGAAAGTAAAGCGCATCTGCAAGTCATGATTCAGTTTAACTCATTGATTTTCAACGCTTCACAGGTAAAAGAACGTTTTGAGATTCATAAAGATAAGAACGGAAAAGAAACGGGACGCACCTATTATTATTGGGTTGAATTGTCGTATTCTATCACAGGTTCGGCGCAAATGAAAGATTACAAAGGAAATATTTTGGACAAATCTCACTTGGGCGGCACTTATAGTTATAAGACAAGCGAATACCATTCGTACAAAGAGGCTTCTGATTATTTCAATAATAATAGAAATGCGTTGCGCGGCAATTTTGTTAGAGAGCGTGTGCATCAGGCGGTTTCGGGTTTGAGTCAGGCATGGAGCGATAAATATGGTTTCCCTGTGCGCACGGGCAAGGATGAACTTTGGATTTTGGACAGCAAAGCGCATCCTGAATACGATGGTCATAAAAAAGCGTTGAAAACGGTTCAAGAATGGATGAAAACGATGTCGCCCAACCAACCTGTGACAGAAATCAAAGAAAAATTGAAAATTACGATTGATTATTTTGAAAGTTTGAAAACAAAATATACCAAAGATGAGAAACGAGACCGCAAAATGCGTTATGCTTCATGGTTCAATTTGGGAAAAATATATTTGTATTTAGATGATATGGATGCTGCGATTAAGGAAGCGGAAGGTTTGATTAAAAATGACCATGACCCAAAAGATGGCAAGCGGATGATTGAGGAAGCGCAACGCGTGAAAGCGATTTTCAATAAAAATAAGGCAAATACGCGTCATTTTCCAATCGAATTGGATAAAATGGAAGGACCGAAATAAGATTTGACATGAATTTACATGAATTTTTATTACAATAAAAAAGTGCGGCAATGTAATCATTGTCGCACTTTCCATCTTATTTAAAACCACTAAATTCTTTTATATTTCAAAAGTATGATACCTTCTCTACCTTGAATATCAATGATTAACGTATTATCATTTAATTCAGAATATTTTTGAACCAATTTATTGACTTGGCAACTGATATTTAATTCGATGCTTTTTGTAGCCTCTTGCCATACGAATCTACCCGTACAAGGCGTATTGCTTGGCTCCGTTTTAACATAATTACCGTTTATTTTAAATTCCAGTAATTCGCCTTCTTCTATTGCTTTCCATTGCAAATCGCCAAGAGTCGAACCGTTATGGCATCGTTCTATTGCTTTCCATTTGCCGTATAGCTGCGGCTGTGGCGTTACGCTCTGTATTTTTTCGGGAGTGCAGGATGTCATCAAAAGTATGATGAATACAAAAATTGTGACTGAATTAAATTTGAAATTCATTTATTTGAATAAATATCTTTTGTTTTTGTTGCTGCAAAAATGATTCATTTCTAATCTAAAAAACGCAAAATATCTATCTCTTTTGTGACTCTTATAAACTATATTTTTATTTTTAGAATATTGATTATCAATATATTAGTTATCAAAATAGTGACTTGTTTTTGGATGAAATAATTTAACATTTGATAATTTTTTTGTCATTTTTTTGTCAAAAAAAGAAAATCTTATTTTTTAATCAACCTTGCAATTACAAAAGCCGTAATTTTGCGCCATGAAAAGCACAGGAGAAATGGAAATGCCGTTAGAAACGGTAACAAGAGTGGTTCCAAAACAGCGAACTATCAATTATAAAGTTGAAAATCCAATGCAATTGCGTTTAGCGCGTTTCGGATTTCAAGTGTTGGGGCGTTTGATGCCGAATCAAGCAGCGCGTTTGGCGTACCACCTTTTTTCAACGCCGCGTTTGCGTGCGAAGCATCGAAAATCAGATGAAATCATTGATGCTGCGCGAGTTATAGATTTTGATTTTAATCATCAAATAGTTAAACTGTACGAATGGGGCGATGGCAATAGGGTCGTGCTCTTAGCACATGGTTGGGAATCTCGTGGTACGGCATTGCGCGATTCGGTGCCGAGTTTGGTGGAAGCGGGTTTTAAAGTGGTCGCTTTTGATGCCATTGCGCATGGCGACTCGACGGGAAAACGCAATAATTTGCCTACAAATGGTGCAACCATTGCGGCGATTATAGCGCATTATGGCAGCATTTATGCAGCGATTTGCCATTCATTTGGTTGTAGTTCATTGATTTACGCATTACAATTTATTAATCCTAAATTGTCTGTTGAACGAGTGGTTTTTATTGCGGTGCCGCCTGCGACGAAGGTGATTATGTCAAATTTTTTGAAAATGATGAATATGCCGTCGGCTGTTAAAAAGGCGTATTATGAGTGGATGGAAAAAAAAACGGGTTTGCCATTGCATAAAATAGATGTTGCGACGGCACGGCATCAAGTGCAGGTGGGGAAATTGTTGTTATTTCATGACCGTTATGATGAAGTGACTTCGCTTGAAGCGGCGGAACGTGTGGTTGTGCGCTGGGATAATGCGGAGTTGAGGGTGACGGAAGGTTTTGGACATTTCAAATTGGCTAAAAATAAAGTTGTTGTACAACAAATGGTTGATTTTTGTAAAGATACAGGTACACAAGAAACATAAATTCATCCTAAAATACACTACTAATTTGTTAAAATTTTAATATGTAAATAATTGATTATCAATTTATTTTCTCCGCAGATTTTCTTTTGGACTCTTTTGCTGCGAAATCTGCGGGGAAAAAACATATTACAACTTTAACAACTTAGTAGTGTAAGTGTAGAATTTATGTTCCCTGTGTACCTATGCGTTTGCAAAATTTATATCAATTCTTGCAATATAATTTTTTTCTTCAATCGTTTCCCATCTCTCAAAATAGTCAATTTGATTTCCTTGCCCACTTTGCCTTGAAATTTATTCACTAATTGATGCAGTCTATAAAAATGGGTATTCCAAATCCCAATTTTCACAATTTGGTCGCCCGTGCGGATATCCTCATTTGCCGCAGGCGAATGAGGCAACACTTCCTGCACTATAAACTCGTTTAGCCAACGCCCACTCGCCAACAAACTCATACCACTTCGGTCATAAAGAAATTCCATTTTATAGTTTTTGTTGGGTTGTATGTACATTTTTTGATGGATATAATCGAAAATAAGGTTGAAACGAGCTAAAATTTCCCCTCCCATAATGCCTTGTCGTCCATTCGTTTGCAGACTATCCGTATCGGCGGGCAGGACTTGAAAGCGGCTTACCACATTGTTTAAGGGAAAATTGCCCATCTCCACTTTTTTAACTCTACCAATATAACCTTCCAAAATGCCCCCCAAACCGCGCCCAATACTGCCTTTCAAAGCAGTTTGAGGAATCGTCAAACCTGGTGTTGAACCACTATAAAGGAGCATTGTCAGCGATGCACCCGTATCTAACAATAAATTTACAGGCACAATTGAATCATTTTGCAACGTTAAATGCACTTTAAGATACGGCTTATTCCGAATCATTTTAATGGGAACGCTTTGGAATTCCGATTCACGCGGGATTTTAAAGGCATTTTTGGCATAAACCGTAATGATTTGTTGCGTATAATTGATTTTCACGACATGCCCTTTAAATGCGTCCGAACCCAAAATGCCATGAATATCAATGCCCGTACTTGCGTCAAATCGAAAATAATCTTCTTCTAAAACTAAAATATCCTTTACCAAAGTGAGGTGGGGCAAATCCATAAAAACTTTTCGAGCGATTTTCGCATTCAAAGGTGTTTTCAAATCTGAACCATAAATCATTATATCTCGTTCATACACAACGCCTAACATATCTGAAATTTCTTTTCTTAATAAAATGGACGTTTCTGCACCTGTATCGAAAATAAATCGAAGGGGATATATTTTTTGAAACATCACGGGCAAGATAATGAAACTTCCGTGCATTTCAAAAGGAATCTCTATGCGGGCATTATCGTCGGGGAAAACGATGCTGCCCACTTGACTCATACAAAGTGGTGCTTGTAAGAAGCAATATAAAAAAAGATAATGTAGTGATTTCATAGACGCTGGTTGATGGATGGTGAAATGGCTGAATCTTTTGGTGAAAGTAAATGAAAATTGTTATATTGTTGCTTGGATTCGAAAATATTTTCAATTTTGGCAGATTGAGGTTGGGCTAAAACTATTTCGGCGCGAGCTGATTTAAGGAATCAACCCGCGCCGTTGCTCACCGCTTCCTTCACTAAATGGTAATAGTGCCAATTGAAAGTATTTTCGGTGCGTGTTTAAGTTTTCTCTTAATCCGTTTTTGTTTTGGTTTGAAGACGAACTTATTGATTTTCAATGGAATCGTTGGTTTTGCCTCTATGAAAACCAATGATTCAAGACCGTAACATTTTGGACATAATAACATTTTAAGATTGTCATTCAAAATGATAGTAGAAAGCGTACCTGGCGGGCGATTCGCAGTGAATTCGCGTGTCGGCAACAAAACCGTAGAAGTACTATTGCCTGTTACCGTCCCATTCAAATTCGCGCAATACCACACCACACACATTCCCAAACTGAGCCCATACCTGTGCAAGATTGCCAGCAAACGTCGGCAATCCGTACTTGATGTCCATTCTAAGAACAATGGTGGCAATCGCATTTTTAAATCTGTGTAATTCATAGATTTACGAATGAATTTTTAAAATAATGTGTAAAAAGAAAACCATTTATCTCCCCCGCCCCCTCTCGTGGCGATAAAAAAGGAATCTTTTTTTGTTAAAAATTGTTGACAGGGCAAAAATACGTCTTTTGGAATTCTCACGCAAGTAATTATAAAACTTTTTGTAAATTTATTTAAAACAAATATTTAAAATTTTAAATAAAAGTTTTTTTGCGTGTGTAACATATAGATAATGTAGAAGATACACTATCTTTGCGGCGCATCTTAATGGATTCTTTAAAAAAGCAATCTATTTCGGAGGTAACAAAATCAAAGTATTTAAAACGTTTTCAAACATTATGTTGATAATTGTTGACAGTGGTTCGACGAAGGCGGATTGGCAAATTATCCACCCTGATGGCAGCCGCGAATTGCATAACACAATGGGTTTCAATCCTTTCTTCCACGATGCAGACCGTGTGGAAATGGAATTGAGAAAGGATTTTACTCAAAAAGTCGCTTGTGATAAGGCGCGATGGGTGTATTTTTACGGTGCGGGTTGTTCCGATACAATGCGCTGTAACATGATACACACGGGTTTGAAACGCATTTTTCCGAATGCAGAAGTCCTTGAAGTGGATCATGACTTGTTAGCATGTGCGCGGGCGGCGTGCGGCGCGAAGGCTGGAATTGCCTGCATTATTGGCACAGGCTCCAATACTTGCTTGTATGATGGGCAAAAAGTGGTGGATAATGTTTCAAATCTTGGTTTTTTGTTGGGAGACGAAGGTTCTGGGTCGCATTTGGGCAAACGCTTGATTCGCGCCTATTTCTATCGGGAATTGCCTGCTGAAATTCAAGCCGCTTTCGAGAAAGCGTATCCCGAAGGCAAAAGAGATATTTTGAATAAAATATATGCGCCTGGTGCAAATGTATATTTAGCGTCGTTTGCGACGTTTATATCTGCGCATAAAAAACATTTTTTTATTCAAGAATTGGTGAGCGCGTCTTTTAAAGAATTGATTATTCGGCATATTTTGAAATATGAAGGTTGTCAGCGCATTCCGATTCATTTTATTGGCTCCATTGCGTACCATTTTCAAGACATTTTGAAAATGGCGTTGGAAAAACATAATTTAAAAATTGGGGTTGTCATCAAAAAACCAATTGACAATCTTGTTAAATATCATCTGGAACATCTATCAAAATGATTATTAGTAGGTTGGTTAGTTAGTTGGTTGGTTAATTCGTTAGTTGGTTAGTTGGTTAGTTTAACTATTGATTATCAATAATTTAACCAACTATACTTTGCGCAGGATGGTTTTGGGATTTCGCCAAGCAACCGTTCGGCTTGAGAACGGGTGGGGTGGAGAGAGATGCTTTTGATATTTTGATTTTTTTTGCAAAAAAATCAAAATATCAAAAGCATCTCTCTCCGAAGGTTTTTTTCCAAAATCACAAAACCATCCAATGCGAAGTATAACTAACCAACCAACTAACCAACCAACTAACTAATAATCATTACTTTCGATACTATGGCAAAAGCAATTAAAAGAATCGCGGTCTTAACATCAGGCGGCGATGCACCAGGGATGAATGCGGCGATTCGCGCCGTTGTTCGGGCGGCAACCTACCACAATTTGCATGTTTACGGCATTCAAAAAGGCTATGATGGCATGATTCATGGCTTGATAAATCGCCTTGAAACGTCGGATGTGGGCAATATCATTCATCGCGGCGGCACGATTTTGAAAACGGCGCGTAGTAAAGAATTTATGACGGTGGAAGGTCGCCGCCTTGCTTACGAGTCGCTGATGGCGAACGATATTGATGGTTGCATCGCTATCGGCGGCAATGGGACGTTCACAGGCGCGAAAATCTTCTCGGAAGAGCATGATATTCCGATGATTGGGATTCCAGGGACGATTGATAACGATTTGTACGGCACGGATTTCACGATTGGTTTCGACACGGCTATCAATACGGCGATGGAAGCGGCGGATAAAATTCGAGATACGGCGGATTCTCATAATCGGCTGTTTTTTGTGGAAGTCATGGGTCGTCATGCAGGTTACATTGCGTTACATTCGGCGATTGGCTGCGGTGCGAGTGGTATGATCATTCCAGAAGTCAATTTTAGCATTGAAAGTTTGGTCAAAACCTTGAAACAGGGCGCGAAACGCAAAAAACCATTTGGCTTAATCATCGTTGCGGAAGGCAATCCATTAGGCGGCGCGACTGAAATTGCTAAAAAAGTGCAAGATAAATTTGATTATTATGATACCAAAGTGGCAATTATTGGGCATTTGCAACGGGGCGGTTCGCCGACGTGTTCAGACCGCGTATTGGCAACGCGTTTGGGACATGGTTCTGTGGAAGCATTGTTAGCAGGTGAAAATAATGTGATGATTGGTTTGATTAATAACAAAATTGTATATACGAGTTTTGAAGATGCGATTACAAAAGGCAAACCCATTGATGAAGATGTGATAAAAATGGCAAACATTTTGGCGTTGTAATTCAATGATGAATGATGAATGATAAATGATGAATCAATTGATTTATCATTCATCATTACAAAAATAAACCTTATTTTTGCAATGTCAACTGCGCCTTTTTAGTAGTTAGGCAAAATAAACGCTGGTTGTAAATTTTACAATTTATTGATTACCAATTGATTGTAAAATGTATCATTCATCATTCATCATTACTTACAAACGATTCGATGCCACTATGAAGCTGTTACGCTTTGGATTGATATTACTGTTACCTCTTTTTTTCGTTGGGTTTAAACCCGACGTTGCGCCGCAATATTTGCAAGTTCAATTAACGAAACCATTGACTATCAATGATTTATTGACAGAATACCACTTGTCAAAAGAGGATTGTACGATTCAACAATTCTTAAAAATCAATCAACTTAAAAAGGTCGAGCCGTTGGCAAAAGGCAAAAAATATGCGATGCCTATTTTGCTTTTTGCGTTTGATGGCAAAACCATTCGTTCTTCGGTGAAGACTCAGGATGTGGATGTTGCCAAGCGCATTCAAGCGTATAATGTGGAATTGTTTCGGAGTAAAATCCGTGCAAAAAGTTATCAAGAGACGCGTATTTTGTGGGTTCCGTATAGTTTGCTGCATTGTAAAGCGGCTGCGCCCGCGCCTACAACGGGGCAAAAAAAAGTGCCAGAACCTTATAACAATGCAACTGCGCCTAAAAAAGCACCTGTTGTGGGTCCCGAAGCACCTAAAAAAGCGAATCTTTATAAGATTTTTGGAAAAAAATATGAAGAAGTGACGATTAAGGATTCCTCTTTGAAAGGCAAAATTTTTTATATAGAAAGTGGACACGGCGGGCCCGACCCTGGCGCAATGTTCAAAAGAGAGGGGCGCACAATGTGTGAGGATGAGTATGCGTATGACGTATCGTTGCGGGTTGCGCGGCTGTTGATTGCGCATGGCGGGACGGTTTTCATCATCACGAGAGACCCTGATGATGGGATTCGGGACGGTCAAATGTTGACTTGCGATTCGGATGAGCGCACGTATCCCGATTTGAAGATTCCTGCGGCGCATAAACCGCGTTTGTATCAACGGTCAGATGCGATTAATACGTTATACGAAAAGTATGAAAAAGAAGGTATGAAGGATCAGCGTTGTTTGATTTTGCATGTAGATTCGCGGGTGAAAACCTTGCAAACCGATATTTATTTGTATTATCAATCAAGTAACACAAAGAGTAAAAAAATAGGTCAAAACATTTTGGAAAATTTGAAGGATAATCATGAAGGCAAACGCAAATATCGTGGAACATTGAGTTCCAGAGATTTACACATGATGAGAGAATGTAAAGTGCCGACGGTTTATGTTGAAATGGGCAATTTGCGGAATGCAGTGGATTTGGAACGCATTCGTACAGGCGCACATCGGCAGGAAGTGGCGGATTGGTTATATGAAGGTTTTATACAATAGGTTTGAATTAGGATTTTTAGGATAAAACGAATGCCAAGGATTGATTTTTCAATCCTTAGCATTCGTTTTATCCTGAAAATCCTAATTCAAACCATTAAGCCGAAGCCATCGGTTTATCATTCTGCTCCATTAAAGCCCTCAATTTCGGAATTTGTGCAACGGTCGCTTCATAGCCAAGTGCGCATAAAGCCGCCGTTTTGCGAATGTCGAAAAAACCAAAATCATGAATTTTCGGTGGCGCAATATACACATCACACATTTTGACACTCGGTTTGGTATTCGTCCAAAGGCTAAGGTCAACGGTTCGTTGTGTGATGCCCATAAAGGAGTCTAATTCATCATTATTGTGTACTTCCACTTTGGGTTTTACATTAGAACCAATTAATATGTGACAACGTTTTCGGACGGGTTCCGCAGGCATGTTATTCGTCAATCCACCATCTGCAAACAATTGATTATTAATGACTTGTGGT
Source organism: Bacteroidota bacterium (assembly GCA_041192405.1). Classification (GTDB taxonomy): domain Bacteria; phylum Bacteroidota; class Bacteroidia; order Chitinophagales; family Saprospiraceae; genus JAAFJT01. Next base: position 19,245 of record JBEEMZ010000014.1, read on the forward strand.
TTAAAAAGCCAAGGAACAGAACACGACGCAACCACCACATCAAATAATGGACCTGAATCAAAAAGGACAGCTTTTCCCAAATTTAAATTGGTCGTACAGACATAAAACGGCATTTTCAATGCTTCAAAACGGTCTTCGGGAATGAATTCTTGCAAACGGTCTTTGAGATACGACAACTTGACCAATCCCGCACCTGGAATTCCAATGATGCGAAAGATTTTAATCAAACTGCTATCATTGACAAACCGTTCCATATCCTCGATGCTCCTGCCCGCCGCATACAATGCGCCGACGATAGAACCCGCACTCGTACCACTGATAATTTCAGGACGAACGCCATGATCCAACAATGCTTTGAGGACTCCGATATGCGCGATGCCTTTTGCACCGCCACCCGACAAAGTAATTCCAACCGAAAAGGTTTTCTCCATAGTGGATTTTGATTTAAAATTGAGTGAACATCCAAGATTTTTACACCTATATATATAACGCTAAAACGCTCCAAAAAAGCCCATTTTCGATAAAAAAAAAATTCATTTTTCATTTTTTATTAAAAATATACATTTATTTTCATTTTATTTGAAATGACAAAATCAATCTTTTACATCTTGAAATCTAAAATATAAATATAAATTCAAAAAAAGAATGATATTTTTTACTAAAAAAAGCCTTAAAAAAGCACTTTTTTCCATGTAATTGTATTACTTTTGACCAACATTAACCATTCACCCCCATTTTTTAATACTATGAATTTACTTATTTACCATGAAGTACGTACCCCTCTTACTCATCCTGCTGCGCTCCTACACGAGCGTCGCGCAGAGCTATGCTCTGTCTCCTGGCACAGGCGTTTCGATTCGGAATGAAGTGCTTACCTTACAAGTTGCAACTGAAGAACCGAATAGTGTTGCCGCCACTTTAAGTCGGGAAGATGCGCAAATGGTTGAAGATATTTTGAAAGATTGGGAATACAAAGAACGTGTAGCCATCCAACCCTTAGAGGAGACGATTCGTCCCTTATTACAAAAATTCGCTGCCGCACCGCCAACTTCGACGGTCAAAATAGAAGTAGATACGTTGCGTTTTTTTGTCGGCAACCTATTCGATGCTGATAAAAAGACGATTCATGCGGCAATTGCTTACGGACGACCTGGAGAAAAAACCTATTTTAGCATTTATCGCTTGTTTGAAGGTTTTTGGATACGGGTGATTTCCGAAATTTTTCCAGAGGGCGTTGCTCAACCTACCGATTTACATTTTTCCACCGATTTAAATTTTGATAAAATGCCTGATGTGGCGATTCAATGGCGGAATCTGCGCGGCAGATGTCGTCCGAATAAATATACGATGTATATGTATCAGCCAAAAACAAAGGATTTTATGACAATTTCAGCTGAAATCACAGGTCTTGGCTTGGATAGTAAGAAAAAACGGATTTTAGAATACGATTATTGCCAAGATGTTTTAAACGAATATCGTTGGGAAGGCAATAAATTGATGCAGACAAGCAGTGTTGCGGTCGAGTATCATGAGACAGGGCGTGCGGCTGCGGCTTCTCAATGTAACTTTTATGAGTATATTAATGGCAAAAAAGTCTTAACTAAAAGCAATAAAGTGACTGATTTGCCTTCTGATTTGCTTAAAAGGTATAAACGATGTGTTTTGACGAGCCGTAATTAATTCAAATTTTGCCACGAATGTCACAAATTGACACAAATAAGAAGTGAAATTCGTACAATTCGTGGCAAATTGTGAAATTCGTATCCTAATTTAGTTAAAATAACTATAAAACCAATTGTTTTATTTTATTTAAAATGGAAACAATTTGAAGAATTTGTATTGCGGATGTTGCATCAAAAGACTGACTCACAATATAATCAGTACCTTGCAAAACCGTAAAATGCCAAAATTTGCCTTGAATCCAACAGCCGTATAAAGGTTTTCCATCCGCATTTAAATTTTGGGCTAAAATCATGGCAGCTAACATTTGTCCTTCGGGGTCATGCGAATCGCCTTTACTTCGTTTGTATTCTTGCATGCAAAAATACGGTACTTTTGGGCGACCCGATTTCATCGGGGTTGCAATCATGCAATCTACCTTGACGGAAATCGGAATATCATTGACTTTGCCTGACAATTTGCGTTCAAAATAAGTTGCAATTCGTTTAGGCTCATTGAGTTGCGCTGCGAATAAGACAATACTTATAAAGTTTATTTTTAATTCCTCCTCATTCCATTCATCCCATTTAGTAAGCAGATTTTGTCGGGCTTCCTCTAAAACTTCTTGATAAGCAGGTTTTAAGGACAGCGTTGGAATATTCATCCAATGGTCTAAAACAGCAGAATTAAATATTTTTTCTATATTAAAACGGTCAATGACTTCATTGACATCATAATGATCTACTTTTTCTTTTTCCATGATTGAATGATTTTAAGTTGCAAAGATGCAAAAAATTAATAGCGTAATCTTATTTTTGCAGAAAAAAATTGCAAATGCACCTTTTGAATAAGACATATGTTCTTTTATGCTGCTTTTTGGGGAATTTTGGCATGGCTCACGCCTTCCAAACCGACTCTACAAAACAACTTGTTTTGAATATTAAAAAAGCAACGGCTCCCATTCAATTAGATGGCGATTTATCGGAATCGGATTGGCAAATCGCTGATAAAGCGGCTGATTTTTGGCGAAAATTCCCCGATAACAAAATTAAAGCAGCACATAAAACAGAAGCTCGTCTAACTTATGATGACCATTTTTTATATGTTGGAATCACTTGTTTTGATTCTGGCGGTACGCGCATTGTTCAAACCCTTAAAAGAGACATTGATTTTTGGGGGAGCGATGGTGTAAGTATCGTGTTAGACCCACAAGGGCGCAAATCGAATGGGTTTTTATTTGGAGTCAATGCAGCAGGTTCGCAAACAGATATGTTGTTATCATTGCTAACAACCAATGAAAATTGGGATAATAAATGGTTTTCCGAAACAAAACAATATATGGATAGATGGGTTGTGGAGATGGCGATTCCGTTTAAAATCTTGCGTTACGAAGCGGGACGCACTCAATGGAAAGTTAATTTTGTCCGCAATGATACGCGGCGCGGCGAATATCACACTTGGACGCGGGTTCCATTATTTGCGGATGGGATTGATTTGGCTTACACGGCTGATTTGGACTGGGACACGCCGCCGCCGTTTGAAAAAAGCAATATTACTTTAATTCCTTATGCCACAGGAAGCACGTATAAAGATTTTCAAAATGCACAAAATAGTGATAACAAACCGAATGCAGGTTTAGATGTCAAAATGGCTGTCAGCACTGCTTTAAATTTAGATTTGACTGTCAACCCCGATTTCTCACAAGTAGATGTAGATGAACAAGTTACAAATTTAACTCGTTTTAATATTTTTTATCCCGAACGACGAACCTTTTTTTTAGAAAATAGTGATATATTATCAGAGATTGGCTCGCCGCCGATACGTCCGTTTTTCTCGCGTCGGATTGGTTTGAATGAGCGAAGTCGTCCTGTGCCGATTTATTATGGCGCGAGGTTAAGCGGTAATTTAACGAATAAATTGAGAATCAATGCTTTAAATATGCATACAGGCGGTGAAATGGCTGGATTGACTCAAAATTTTTCAGCTATTGGGATTCAACAATCATTAGATTCAGGTCGGTCTTTTATGAAAGGTTTTGTGTTAAATCGGCAAGGTTTTGATGGAAAAATGGCTCAACAAGACAATTACGGGCGTAATATGGGTTTGGAAACCTATGTTGCCACCCGAGATAATAAATGGGGTGGTTGGTTTTGTTATCACACGGCTTTCAAACCGAATGTGAAAACGGAAAATAAAGCTTGGTTAGCAGGTTTTGAATATCGGGATGAAAAGTTGCAATTTTTGATGGATTGGAATGGGGTTGGCAAAAATTATCAAACGGATATAGGTATTGTGCCGCGCCTCGAAAATTACGATGCGCACAATGATACGATAATTCGATTAGGTTTTACACATAATTATGATGAATTAAACTATTCGTATTATCCTAAAAATCAACGAGTTAATCGTTATTGGTTTGGTTTTGAAAATTATACGGTTTTTAATACAGATTTTAGTTTAAACGAGCAATTCAATCGTTTGCGCACTTTTATTTTCTTCAAAAATACGAGTGAATTTCGGGTTCGTTTAGACGTGTCGCAAGTTAACTTGCCTTTTGCGACTCATTTTTTAGGCGAAGGGATTCCGTTGCCCGCCAAAAATTACAAAATGACTTCCTTCAATATCGAATATGAAGCGGATCGGCGCAAAAAATTATCTTGGAATGTGAGTTTGACTCAAGGCGGTTTTTATGGGGGAGCTAAGACCACTTTTAATGGCGGACTCAATTACAGGTTGCAACCTTTGGGTAATTTTGGTTTGGATGCTCAATATAATCGTTTACTTTTTGCCGCGCCTTATACAAGTGGCGAAATATGGTTGATAAGCAGTAAAATCGAACTCAATTTTAGCCGCAATTTGTTCTGGACGACGTTCTTTCAATACAATACACAATCTAAAAATTTTAATATCAATAGCCGTATTCAATGGCGATTTAAACCGATGTCCGATGCGTTTTTGGTTTACACGGATAATTATTTGCCTGAATCGTTCCAAAAAGTAAATCGAGCATTGGTTTTCAAAGTAAATTATTGGTTAAATTTATAACTTTGCGTTTTAATGATGAATGATGAATGATGAAGGATACATTTTTACAGTTAATTGATAATCAACGACTTGCAAAAAATGTCATTCATCATTCATCATTAAAAATTCATCATTTATCATTCATCATTTTACAAAAAACATCATCAGGGAAAATTGAACATGAACAGGTCTAAATTCCTTTTGTTGACGCTATCGGCGATAAGCCTCATGGGTTGTCCCAGAAACAAACAAAAAGTTGGTAATAGAGTTGGTCTATTACCAGAATTTTCAAATATTGTTTCCCTCGCTATCACGAATGCCAAAATTTGGACGGGCAATGATTCCATGCCTTGGGCAGAGGCATTGGCAGTGCGCAATGACAGCATTATTTACATTGGGAATCAAGCGGGTTTGCAACCGTTGCTGGATAAAAAAACACAACTCATTGATGCACAAGGCAATATGATAACGCCAGGCTTCATTGATTGCCATGTGCACCTATTGGCGGGCGGTGCTAATTTGACATCGGTGCAGTTGCGCGATGTCAAAACCAAAGCAGATTTTGTCAAACGCATCGCTGATGATGCTGCAACGATGTCGAATGGGACTTGGATGACAGGTGGCGACTGGGATGAATCGTATTGGGGCGGTGCTTTGCCGCAAGCGAGTTGGGTAGATTCGGTGACGAAAAATCATCCAATTTGTTTGAATCGAGTGGATGGGCATGCCTGTTTTGCGAATTCGGCAGCGATGAAAGCGGCGGGCATCACGGCTAAGACAAAAGATACGGTTGGTGGGATGATTGTTCGAGATGCAAAAGGCAATCCGACAGGTGTTTTCAAGGATAATGCGATGGCATTGCTGGAAAAATTTGTTGCGCCAAAAACAGAGGAACAAAAAGATAAAGCCTTACAAGTGGCAATGGATTTTGTGGCTTCCAAAGGCGTTACATCGGTGCATCACATGGGTACGTGGGACGATTTAGCGGTTTTTCGCCGCGCTCATCAAAATAATAATTTGAAAACGCGGCTTTATGCCAATGTTCCTTTGGAAACATGGGCAAAATTGCGGGATGAAATTGCGGTAAATGGTCGGGGTGATAGTTGGTTGCGGATTGGCGGATTGAAAGGTTTTGTGGATGGTTCGTTGGGTTCGCGGACGGCGGCGATGTTGAAACCTTATACCGACAATCCTAAAAATAAAGGATTTTATGTTACGCCATTGGACACGATTTATCACCAAGTGGGTTTGGCAGACCGTGCGGATTTGAGTGTGATGATTCATGCGATTGGCGACCGTTCGATTTTTGAATTGTTGTATATTTACGAAGCAATTGGGATTGAGAACGGAGATAAAGACCGCCGTTTCCGCATCGAACACGCGCAACACATTGATCCTGCGGACATTGCGCGTTTTGCGGGGACGGGCGTGATTGCGAGTATGCAGCCGTATCATGCGATTGATGACGGGCGTTGGGCAGAAAAATTGATTGGTGCGGAGCGTGCTAAAACGGCATATCCATTTCGAGATTTGTTGACGAGTGGGGCGACGGTTGTGTTTGGGAGTGACTGGTTTGTTGCGCCGCCGACTCCGTTAGAAGGGATTTATGCGGCGATGACGCGGCAGACATTGGATGGTAAAAATCCAAAAGGTTGGATTCCTGCGCAAAAAATTTCATTGGAACAAGCATTGAAAGGTTATACAAAAAGTGCGGCTTATGCCTCTTTTGAAGAAAAAATTAAAGGAACTTTGGAAGTTGGAAAATTGGCAGATTTTGTATTATTAGGCGCGGATTTGACCCGAATTGCGCCTGAACAGATTAAAAATGTGCCGATTTTGATGACAGTTGTGGGCGGAAGAATCGTTTATCAACTCGAAAAGCCAAAACCTGTGCAATAAATTCAAATTCATAAATAGTTGTAAAACAGCTTATTACGCAATATAATAAGCTGTTTTATAAACTTTTACCCTTCTTTTTGTTCAGCGATAACCTTGACTTCTTCCAATGAAAGTCCTATTCCTTTAGCTATCATTTCTAACGGCAAACCTTGCGCAATAAAATTTTTCACGCTGGCAATTTTTCTTTCTGTTTCAGCGATTTCTGCTTTTTGAATTACCATTTTTGCTTCCATTTCTACTTTTTGAATTACCATTTTTGCTTCCACTTCTGCTTTTTGAATTGCCACTTCTGCTTTTTGAATTGCCATTTCTGCTTCCACTTCTGCTTTTTGAATTACCATTTTTGCTTCCACTTCTGCTTTTTGAATTGCCACTTCTGCTTTTTGAATTGCCATTTCTGCTTGCACTTCTGCTTTTTGAATTGCCATTTCTGCTTCACGGCGTGCAAAAGCGATTTCTGCCTTTATGGTATTGCCATAACTATTGTTAGAACGCAGCGTTTCCATGTACCGATTGTATTCTCGACGCTGTTTAGGCGTGAGTTTCATTTCGTCCATCACCTCATCAGCCTCTTTCAAACCTTTGGCTTTGAAGGAAGCTTTAATTTTAGAATGTTTCAAAAAATAAATCCATTCATCCAACCCATCTTTGGCAACATCATTGAAGTTATTGATTTTCAAGATGTAATACTCTGGAAAAATATCAGATATAGTCGTTTTAGTGTAGATCTCCTTTTGCTTTTTGGAAAGGGCTAAAATATCATGTTGATGAATGCCTTCAAATTGAGTTTGACCATGATAGACATAATCTTCACCTTGTCCCAACTCGAAATACACAATACTCACCGAATACACTTTTTTGACGCGCTCATAAGCGTCACCCGTTTTGATGTATTCAGTAATCGCTTTTGAGGTGCCGTACAAAATGCGATGGAAATAATCGTGTTCCAACTCCACTTGCAACTCAATAATAATGAGTTCGCCTTTGGCATTCAGTACCAAAACGTCCACACGATTGTATTTATCGGTGACGGTTTCTTTATTGCCTTCACTTTCGCCGATATTTTTAATCGTGATATTCTCTTTCAATAATTCGGACAAAAAACCTTCCAAAATGCCAAAATTTGCTTTTTGGCGTAAGAGGCGTTTGATTGCCCAATCGAATCGAACCAAATTTTTAGCCATATTTTTTTTATTGATGTTCAATTATTGGTTCAAAGATAACTCTTTTTACACTTTTGCACAAATCTTTACACTACTGAGTTGTTAAAGATTTAAGATGTAAATAATGGATTATCAATCTATTTTTCCCCGCAGATTTCGCAGATTTTTTCGCAGATTCTCGCCGATTTTCTTTTGGACTCTTTTGCTGCGAAAATCTGCGGGCAAAAAATTTAACAACTCAGTAGCATAAATGTGATGTACAGATAAAATGGACTATCCTTGCGATTTCGGCGTTTCGCCTGTAAACGGTTGAATATAATGCCGTTTGCCCGTTGCCTTAAATAACGCATTTGCCACCGCACCAAAAACGGGCGGAAATGGCGGTTCACCTAAGCCCGTCGGATCCAAATCGTTTTGAATAAAATGAACATCTATCTTCTTCGGAGCTTCATTATGGCGAATCATGCGATAATTATGGAAATTACTTTGTTCGGCAACCCCATCTTTATGCGTCAACGCACCATATAATGCATTGCCAATACCATCCACAACTGCCCCTTCAACCATATTTTTGGCAGCATCAGGATTGATAATAATCCCACAATCCATTGCAGAAAAAACTTGCTCCACATAAGGTTGCCCATCTTTCATAATCATTTCAACCACATGAGCCGCGTAAGAATTATGACAAAAATAAGCCGCCACACCTCTATTTTTCTTACGATTTGCCGCGCTATCCCAATCCGATTTTTCTCTCACCAATTTCAAAACGCCCGCATATCGGTCTGCATCATAATCATTATTTTTGCCGACAGGGTTTGTTTTGGCACGCTGCAATAATTCTAAGCGCAAATCAATCGGGTCTTTGCCCATCGCTGCTGCCACTTCATCCAGAAAAGATTGTTCGGCGGCAGCATTGAAATTGGAACGCGGCGCACGAAACGCCCCAATCGTAATATTGGAAGGAATTTCCCAACCTTCCGCCAAGTAATGATCCACCGCACCCGCAGGAAAACGATTCGCATGAATCGGATGTTCTGGAATCCCACCACCTTTTACATGAAAACCAATCAAATTTTTATTCGCATCCAGAGCCGCCCGATAGGTAGCCGTGTACATCGGGCGATAAATGCCGTAACTCATATCATCTTCCCGAGAATAAATGAGTTTAATGGGTGCTTTTACTTTTTTAGAAATAAGAGCCGCTTCGGTGAGGTAATGCCCGTAAGCCCTGCGACCAAAACCACCACCCATCCGCGTCATCTGAATCTCAATCTTTTCGGGCGGCAAATTTAAAATTTTTGAAAGTGTAGGCTCTATCCAACCTGGAGCTTGGTGCGGGCCAGCCACGATTGCTTTTTCGGCTGTCACATGAGCAAAACTATTCATTGGTTCCATACAATTATGCGCCAAAAACGGTGCATGATACGTCCGTTCGATAATTTGTGCCGCATTTTTGAATGCCGTTTCAGGGTCGCCGTCTTTTCTTAATTGTTGAGCAGGTTTTTTGGCGCATTCCGTCATTTTTTCAAGTTGCGCACTTGTGCTTTCAAGCCCCGCAGGAATCGTAACTTCTTTTTTATCGCCGCGCCAACCTACAATCGTTTCTTTTGCTTCTTTACTGTGTTCCCATTGAACTACTACTTTTTTGCGAGCGTTCATCACCTCCCAAGTGGTTTTGCCGACCACAACCACTAATTCATTAAAAGTACGGGTATCGAAACCTGCTTGTGTATAACCATCTTCATACAATTTCAAACTAAAAATATCTTTAATACCCGACATTTTGAGGGCTTCAGAGCCATCGAATGATTTTAATTTCATCCCAAAAGCAGGTGGATGTTGCACCATTGCGATAAACATGCCGTCTGCACGGTAATCCATCCCAAAAAGCGGTTTGCCTGTAACCACTTTTAACCCTTCTGCATTTTTCTTGGAAGTGCGGACAATTGTAAAATCTTTGGGCGATTTCAATTTGAATTTCGTGTCTTTTGGAACCGTGACCGTCGCTGCTTTGGTTGCCATTTCGCCATATTTTGCCGATTTCCCATTGGAATGCGTTAAAATACCTGCTTTTGTCGTGATTTCGCTGGCTGGAACACTCCACGTTTGAGCCGCCGCTTCGACGAGCATATATCTTGCCGACGCGCCTGCATTTCTTAAGATGCCCCAATACATTTTGACCGAATTGCTGCCACCTGTAAATTGAGGACCCAATTTCGCATTGTCATGTGCGCCCATCTCAACCACAACGTTTTTCCAATCTGCGTCTAACTCCTCCGCCGTTATCATCGGTAGCGAAGTCATCACATTTTGCCCAAATTCGGGATTCGGACAAAAGATTTTGATGACATTATCAGGCGTAATTTGAATATATCCATTAAGCTGACTTGATGGCTCTGCCATTTTGTCGGTTGGATTGGAAGCTGCTAACCAAGGGAAACTAAGCATAAAGCCGCCACCCGTTAATGCAGAAACTTTCAAAAAAGAACGCCGATTATAGGTTATTTTGTTATTTTCCATTTTAAGTAATGATGAATGATGAATAATTAATTTTATAATTCATTGATAATAAATATTTTATTCATCAAATAATTCAATTAATTATTTTTTCGCTGCCGTTTTGATAGCCTCTTTAATGCGCGTGTAGGTACCGCAACGGCAAATATTCCCACTCATAAAATTTTCAATATCTTCATCGCTTGGATTTGGATTGGTTTTCAATAAAGCGGCAGCACTCATAATTTGCCCCGCTTGACAATAACCACATTGCGCTACATCATGCTCTAACCATGCTTTTTGCACAGGATGATCACCTTTTTCGGATAAACCTTCAATCGTGGTAATCGCTTGCTTGCCGACAGACGAAATTGGCAACATACAAGAACGCATCGCCACACCGTTGACATGAATCGTACAAGCACCACATTGAGCCATGCCACAACCATATTTAGTACCAGGCAAATTCAAGTGGTCGCGCAAAACCCAAAGCATTGGCGTAGATGAATCCACATCTACTTTTAAGGACTTACCGTTTACTTTTAAATTATATTTTGTCATAAGTAAGGATGAATGATAAATTTTTACAATTAATTGATTATCAACATTTTAATTAACCAATTATTTTATTTAAAAAAATTTGTTTATAAATTTTGCCGATTGGTATCTCCTGTTCCCCTATTTTCAAAAAATCATTGTTATACGTGCTCACTTTGTCCATTGCCACAAGGAAAGATTTATGCACTCTTGTAAATTTCGATTCGGGCAATTTAGCCTCCATGTAACCCAAGCGTTCATAGACAACAAATCTGCCTTGTATTGTATAAACTTTTATATAATCTTTCAAACCTTCGATGTATAGAATTTCATTCAAAAACACTTTTTTCTGTTCTTTATCCACTTTTAAAAACAGATAAGCCGCATCATAAGCCGAAGCTGAAATCATAGTCGGTTTTGTAATTTCCTGAAAATGCAGGTATTTGGAAATGGCTTTTAAAAATCGCTCTTGACTAATCGGTTTTACCAAATAATCAAACACATCCAAATCAAAACCGTCAACCGCATATTCCCTGTAAGCCGTCGTCAAAATCACTTTTGGGCGCGTATGCAAGGCATTTAAGAGTTCTAAACCAGTCATTTTGGGCATTTGTATATCCAAAAACAATAAATCAATCGTATGATTTTGCAAATACACAAAGCCCTCAATTGCATTGTCAAACATTTTTACCACTTCAAAATCGGGTAAAACCTCCAAATAAGCCTCCATTAAACCTCTTGCAGGTCGCTCATCATCAATAATTAAACACCGATTCATCCCTAAACGCTTAATTTTAAGACGATTAAAAAACTATTTGTTTCTTTATAAATTTTAAATTCGTGGGCATCAGGGTACAATAATTCAAGCCGCCTTTTCACATTCTTTAAACCCAAACCACTATTCTGATTTTCATTACTTGGTATTGCGTCTTCGATACTATTTTCCGCTTTAAATACAAATGCACCTTTTTTTACAGCCACATCGAACCGTATCCAGGATGGATTTATGGCTTTATGGACACCATGTTTGAAACAGTTTTCAACAATCGGCAACAAGAGCAAAGGCGGTACTGACACGCCATTGATATTATCGAATATATTGAAAGACACATCTAATTTTTCACCAATCCGTATTTTTTGCAAATCAAGATAATTTTGAATATAATTCAACTCATCTATCAACGCAATGCGTTCTTTTTTGGAATCATAAAGGCTGTATTCTAATAAATTCGATAATTTTAAGATTTGTTGTGCCGTTTCAGGGCTTGTTTTAAAAGCACCCGCATAAATATTATTCAACATATTGAAAATAAAATGCGGTTGAACTTGTGATTTTAACAATTCTAATTCGGCAGCAATTTTTTCCTGTTTTAGATTTTGTAACGTTTGTTGTTGCTGATACCAACTGCGCACAAAATAAAACATTCCATATAAACACACAATTAAATACAGATTCACAAATTCAATTAACAATTTCGGGAAAAAAATAAGCGGTTTCGAGAGCGCGAATGGAAAATAAACAGGATACACTATATAATAATGATAGATTCGTCGAAATAGTACAAAAATCACTGCTAATGCGATTTGGCTTATCCAAAAAGTGGTTTTTCGATGATGATACGGCTTCCCTAAAAGGTGTATCGCAACAAAAGCAACCACAAAGGACGTAGAAATATTGAAACAGGCACTTTCAAAATACAGCGCGTATTGATCCGTTGCCGCGCCATGCCCTAACCATTCATACAAAAAATACAATAACCAAAATAGGATGTTAAACCCAATCGCCCTTTTTTTATCGCTCATTAGACATCGCTTATTTGTAAAATTCAATCTCTGCACTATTTTGCCTTTTCAAATGCAAAGATAAATTATCTTAAATCTTTTTGGTACTCCTTTTAAATTATTTAGACAAACAAGTTTGGTTATCCACCAACGCCGTTTGTGGGGCATTGATGCAAAAATATTTTAAGCAGCAGTACATTTTAAGCTAAATCAAAAATAAAAAAGATTTAATCGTACTACATTTGCAAAATGTTTTAAGAATCAGTAAAATAATGATGCAAAAGTTTTTTAATGTTTTAAGTTTTACATTCATTTGTTTGTTTAAACTACAAGTTGTGTATGCACAACAAGCCGATAGTACTCAATCCCCGACTGTATTTTCGGGTCAAGTGGGCGTTACGAATAATGGTTTTTCAATTATTCCTTCCTTTTCCTTGAATAGACCTGCTGCTATTCTGAGTTGTGCTGTCAAAAAAAACAAATTTTCCTTTGAACCTGATATTCGGCTTGTATCCGATGCTTCCAAAGGTGGCATGTTATTTTGGTTGAGGTATCGTTTGGTGAATAATCAAAAGTTCAAATTAAGATTAGGAGGGCACCCTGCGTTTTCGTTCATACACCGCGATGTAACAATCAATGGCAATACCACTAAAATTACAGAAATGTTACGTTTTTTGGCGTTTGAGGTCGTGCCAAGCTATCAGATTAAACCCAATTGGGGGGTAAGTGCGATGTATTTGCAGGGACATGGCATGCAATCCCATGGCCCTCAATTGACCAAAGCATTGTTTTTGAACACCAATATCTCCAATATTAGATTGAGCAAAGATATTAAATTTCATTTATTTCCAACGGTCTTTTTCTTAGATACAGACGGTTATACAGGCGATTATTTGAGTATTACAGGTGTTTTAGCGCATAAAAAAGTACCTTTCACGTTGCAAGGCACTATCAATCAAACCTTTAAATCCGATGTACCTGGTAATCAAGATTTTATGTGGAATTTGATGGTTGCTTATAATTTTAGCAAAACATTCAAGACTGTAAAAGAATAAAATTTTGTGGCATGAATAGAATTGGGTTGATAGATAAGTCAGCAACGTAAAAGAAGTGATAAGTTTTTTAGCTAAAAAATTGATAATCAATTAGATACACCGTTTGGAAGGTTTAAAACCCTGTCTCTTATCCACAAGTATTTTTAGGGGAACAACGTTGAAGTTGGGTTGATGGATGTACGGATTCAACGGGTTTTCACGAGATTTATATGGATATTTTATTTGAAGGGCAAAGTAGAGAACATTTTTCCCGCAGCTTATCGCAAATTTTCTTTTGGAGTCTTTTGTTGCGAAAATCTGCGGGAAAAACATATTATAGCTTTAACAACTCAGTAGCATAGTACTCAGCTAAATAAATTTAATAACTCAACCCATCCCCAAAACGAAATAAAGCATATCCTTTTGGCTTTAAATGTCCTGGCACATCGGATTGGTTTTCCAAAACCGCTTTTTTAGAAACGGGTGTTGAAAACGGCATTTTGCCACTTGGCTTGAATGTACCTGTCACAATATCCAATATTGCATCGGGAGTCGTGCCAAAAGTTGCCAAAATAGTTTTAACATTTTTAGAATCAATCTCGTCAATAACCCACGGACTCGTGTAATTAATCACCACAATCGTCGGTTTGGAGCTTGTAACATTGTTCACACGTTCAATATTAATCTTATTTTTGGACAATTGCAATTCAATCGCTTCGCCTTCTTTGGTATTAAACAAACTGCCTCCATTCGGAGTCAACCACAATAAAACCACCTCTGCCGCCTCTTTTGAATCCACAAATTCAAGATTCGGATATTTTTCAGCCGCAGGTTTGAGGACGTTGACAGGATTTTTGGTTCTGCCATTGTCATAATAAGATTCAAAATAAACCTTCGTTTTCGCCTTCAACGGCAATAATAGAGCATCATTCCGCAACAAAACAATTGATTTACGCAAAGCCAAAGAAAGGGAACATATACTTCTAGGACTTAAAAAGGCTCTTGCAGAAAGTGATACCCCTGAACAAATCTTAGAAATAATTCCCGATGGTTATTACAATAATCAATTTGGCACAGTCGGGCTTGCTGCTGACTTAGGAATTATTGAAATAACCACCATGCGCAAAGAATCAGGCTACACTGATTCCCGTCATCCAACTCAAGTTGAGTGGACCAAAAATATTGAAGAAGACCTCTTTTCTGATAATTTTGAGCATACCACTCTTCACTTCTAGGGTCTAATAAGGTATCCGAATATAAATTACGAGAAAACCGTGCTTCTGGTCGATAATAGCGAACAGCTTTCTTGAGATGTTCTGACAAAGCAAATAAATAAAT